>JAOZUV010000407.1 GCA_029938505.1 Bacteroidales bacterium
ATGGGATGTCATTACATAAAAAAGAAAGCAGCTTATAAAGACACCTGGGAACCAGAATGGAAAAGGGTTGAGCGTAGGCGTAAAGAGGGTAAGTGCCTGGGTGGGAAGTATAGGCCCTGGGAAAGAACTATTGATATTGCTTATCTTTTGAGATAGGAAAGGTATACAAAGGAGGATGGAATGAAAACAAAGGACGGGTATGAAGTAAAACAAGGACACTATTATTATTTAGAAAATGGGCAGGAGGTAATGCTTAATAAATCCGCAATCACACCTGAAGGTGAATATGTCTTTCTTGTAACGCCTTTTTATGAGGGTGAAACCATGACTGTTAGTGGGGATGGTGGATATCATCATGAAATATCAATGGATTATGAGCATGAGGGGTTAGAAACTCTTGTGAATGCAATCTTTGCAGAGCCACCTCTTGATAAACTACATGCAACGTATAAATCTAAAATGGAAGAGATTGAGAGTTTGAGTATCGCTGTTGGGATTTTGAAAACAAAAGCAACAAATTTAAAAATGGGAGAGTTGAAACTTAAAACAAGATTTCAAGATGCTGATAAACGCCTTATTACAGTTCAATCTCAAATCAAAGATGCTGACATAGAATTAACTAATTTAAGAGATAATATCTCTGAAAAAAGGCAAAAACTAAGCACCATGGAAGATGCTATTAGTACATTAAAAACTGATGATATTTCAATCATGATTGATAAAAAAGAATTACAACGATTAAATAGACGTGATTTCGAGCTTGATTGTTTAGAGGCTGGTGGTATTGATAATTGGGAATGGTATGACGAATCATTAAAAGATTTTAGGGAAAGATATCCAGCATGCAAACAATAATAATTAACAGCAAACGTCAACACACATACGCCATTAATCTAATAAAAGAAATGCCTGATTATTAAAGCTTGACATGGACTCTTTTAAAAGTAATACTATTTGTGTGGATAGATTTAGCGGTCGAAAAGCAAGCACGTTACTTGCCTGCCACACATCTTTTTAACGAAACCTAAAACGGAGGTTACTATGCTAAAATTAACTCAAACAGAATTAAAAATAAATTTATTTTACAACCCATATTCTGGTGTTTGGCGAAGAAATATAAAATATATTTCAAGAGGTCGTAAATCGTTAACTTTTTGGAGAAAAGCAGGCTGTCTTAATAACAGTACGGGGTATAGATATATTAGAGTAAAAGACAAAGCATATCTATCATCAAGGTTAGCATTTTTATATATGGACGGCTATTTTCCGGAACATCAAGTAGATCATATAAATAGAATAAGGCATGACGATAGATGGTGTAATTTACGTCATGTTACTGCTTCTTGTAATAATCGTAATGTTGGAATTATAAAAACAAATACATCGGGGATAACTGGTGTTTATTTTCATAAAAGGAAAAAAGCATGGACTGTTGCAATTCATTCAGATGGCAAAAAAATAAATTTTAATAAATGCAACAGTTTTGATGACGCAGTAATGATAAGATGGGAAGCAGAAAAAAGATACGAATATCCTAATTGTAATAGCACATCTCCTGCCTATTTGTATTTATTAAATAAAGGTATTATATGAAAGAAATAATTATTAACAGTGAACGTCAAAGACGATATGTGAAATCATTAATTGATGAAATGAAAATTGATGGAGAAAATGTTGTTATTATAAAAAAAATAGACAAAAGTTCCACATCAGCTCAACGTAGACTGCAATGGCTCTGGAATCACGAAATTTCAATTAGTGGTCTCGGACAAGACGACACAAAAGAAACCGTACACACCAGAGCAAAGTGGCAGTTCGCAAGACCAATACTTTTAAGGGATTCTGAAACTTTTGGAGCTATTTTCTGTGGATTTGAAATGATTATCAAGGATTATGACCCGGAAGTTAAGAAACGCTGTTATATGGAATTTTCACGAGATTATATATCGACTGAAAGTATGACCATGAAACAGAGAGCAGAATTTTTGACTGACTTGCAGGGTTACTGGATTCGTAAAGGGGTTAATCTTACACTTCCTGCCATGCAAGGTGTGGATTTAAACAAATATAAAAGATAGATTGAATAAAAATAATACATTAAAGGAAATTAGATATAATGCAATAAACCAGCTTGTGATTTTTACGAGTCAAATAAGGAGTAGATTATGAGAGAAATTAAATTTAGAGTTTGGGATAAAGAATTAAAATTTATGGTTGATCCGTTAAGATACTTTGTGAAAATGAACGGTTCTATTTGGTTTGATTTAGGTGGTGGCGACAATGATTTAATTAAACAGACATTTAAGCTTGAACTCATGCAATACACAGGTTTAAAAGACAAGGACGGTAAAGAGATTTATGAGGGTGATATTGTTACTCAAAATTTATATTTTGATGTAAAGAAAAAAGAACCTGTTTATTTTGAAGTTATATTTCAAAACGCTGGATGGAAAGTAAGAGATAAAAAAGGTCTTACTTTTAGAATAGGTGAGCATAGTAAAATTGCAGGGAATATCCATGAAAACCCAGAGATTTTACATTTAACTTAACAATATACCAACAGGAATAACCCATGATTTCAAAGAAAATAGTTTTACAGGTTTTTGAAAGAGATGAATATCGGTGCAAATACTGCCACCAACAACAACCACCAGAACAACATAGTTTTCATTGCCATCATGTTATCCATAAATCACAAGGTGGGAAAGATACCCTTGATAATTTAAAAACCACTTGTTGGAGATGCCATCGAAAAATACACGATGGTCTTATCCCAAGAGATTTAAAATAACATTTCATGGGTTCCTCCGGGCTGCCTGGGAAGTCCCAACAAGATACCCTGCCGCAA
>JAOZUV010000044.1 GCA_029938505.1 Bacteroidales bacterium
TTGAGTATAACCACCTGCATTCAAAATAATGGCATCATATGAAAATCCAAATTCATGCATTTTATTAATAATTTCACCCTCTACATTACTTTGAAAATAGATAATATCAAGTTCTGGAAATTCATTTTTCAATGTTGCAAGATATGTTTCAAAATCTGAATGGCCATAAATTTCAGGTTCTCTTTTGCCCAATAGGTTTAGATTTGGACCATTAATGATGATAATTTTCATGACTCAAATGTAAGGTTTTTTGAATATTATTTGCATTGTTCACTTTTAATAATTTAACTTTGCATCAATAATTACAATAGGGGTGCTCAAAATATACGAGCTGAGATCATACTCTTAAAACCTGATCCGGTTAGTACCGGCGTAGGGAGAAGAACGATTCAAAAATTTTCCTCTATTGATTTTTTAGTAATCTAAAATTTCAATAAAATGAAAAGAAAACTTTTAACAGCGACATTATTTGCACTGATGCCTGTATTTTTATTTGCGCAATTCTCCTTGAGGGGGAAAGTAATTGAAGAAGGAACAAATGAAAGCTTAACTGGAGCTCACATTGTTCTTAAGGAGACGAAACTTAATCAAATTTCAAATTTTACAGGGGAGTATAATTTCAATAATTTAAAGGCAGGTAAATATACCCTCGTGGTTAGTTTCATCGGCTTTGAGACCCAGAGCAAAGAAATCAATCTTACTAAAAATACCATTCTGAGTTTCGAGATGAAACAAAGTACTTATTTAAGCGATGAAGTAATTATTATAGCTACCAAAGTGCCTGATAATTCTCCAACAACTTTTACAAATATAGACAAGGAAGAGATTGGTAAAACAAATCTTGGTCAGGATTTACCTATTCTTTTAGAGATGATGCCATCAACAGTTAGTAGCTCTGACGCGGGTGCAGGTGTTGGCTATACTGGTTTAAGAATTCGTGGCTCAGACATGACACGAATTAACATTACTCTTAATGGCATCCCTTTAAATGACGCTGAATCTCATAGCGTTTATTGGGTAAACATCCCCGACTTTGCCAGTTCTATCGATAATATTCAGGTTCAACGTGGTGTTGGAACATCAACCAATGGAGCCGCTGCTTTTGGAGCTTCCATCAACTTACAATCGACAACTCGAAATGAAAATCCTTATGCCGAAATTAATAGCAGTTCTGGCTCATTCAACACCTTTAAAAACAATGTTCGTTTTGGTACCGGTTTAATGAATAATAAATTCATTATTGATGGCCGACTTTCAAAAATTTCGTCAGATGGTTATATCGATCGTGCTTTTTCCGATCTTAAGTCATTTTATGTTTCAGGATCTTATTACGGTAAAAACAGTATTATAAAACTAAATATTTTTTCTGGATCAGAACATACTTATCAAGCTTGGGGTGGTGTACCTAAAGATATGTTAGAAACCAACCGAACATTTAATCCTTACACTTACGAAAACGAAACTGATAATTATCAACAAGATCATTATCAATTATTATTCACTCAAAAATTGAATTCCAATTTTCATTTTAACGCTGCCCTACATTACACACATGGAGAAGGTTATTATGAGCAATTTAAAGAAGGTAGAGATTTTGACGACTATCTTATAACTCCCATCCTAATTGGAAACGAAACAATTAGTGAGATGGATCTTATTCAACAAAAATGGTTGGATAATGATTTTTATGGCGCAACTTATTCATTAAAATATAAAACGAAAAAAGCAAACTTGATTTTAGGTGGGGCATGGAATAAATATTCGGGCGATCATTTTGGTGAAGTTATTTGGTCAGAATATGCTATAAATATTGACAAAGATTATCGCTGGTACGAAAACACTGGTGAAAAACGAGATTTCAATATTTTCGCAAAAATAAATTATCAATTAAGCGAAAAAATAAATATCTATGGGGATATACAATTCCGTTCTATAAAATTTGATATTGATGGTATTCATGATGATTTAAGAGATATTAGTCAAAGCCGAAACTTTAGCTTTTGGAATCCAAAGGCTGGCCTGTTTTATAAAATAAATAAATATAATTCAGCTTACGCAAGTGTGGCTGTTTCAAACAGAGAACCATCACGCGGTAATTATAGAGATTCGGATGCAAATTATACGCCAAAAAGAGAAAAGCTAATTGATTATGAGATTGGCTACAGATACAGAAATCAAAATATTGCTATTGAAGCCAATGGTTTTTTTATGGATTATACAGATCAATTGGTTTTAACAGGTAAAATTAATAATGTTGGTGATCCGATTATGACCAATGTTGAAGACAGTTATCGACTAGGACTTGAATTTGTAGGAGGGTATCAAATTACTCCCGCATTAAAATGGGAAATAACAGCCACATTAAGTAAAAATAAAATCAAGAGTTTTACTTCATTTGTAGAATCATGGGACCCTCCTTACAATCAAATTGAAGAAAATTACTCTAAAACAGATTTATCATTTTCACCAGATTTGATTTTAGGAAACAGCATTACTTTGAAAGCTGCAAAAAACCTAAACTTTACCCTGACATCAAAATATGTAGATCGTCAGTATATTGATAATACATCGAATACGGGTCGCAGCATCGACTCCTATTTCGTTAGTAATCTAAACATTAACTATAGCTTTAAAACTAAATTTATTCCTGAAATTGGGATACAGCTTTTAGTGAATAATATTTTTGATGAAAAATATGAAAGCAATGCTTGGGTTTACCGATATTATTCCGGGGGTTCAGAATCTGCAATGGATGGTTATTTTCCCCAAGCCGGGATTAATTTCTTACTTGGTCTTAGTTTAAAATTTTAACAGAAATTTAAATTTTATAGTTAAACCGTTCTTAAATACTAGGAATAGCTTGTTTTTTATTAACTTTGTTGGTTCACGATTATTAAATTTAAACCAAACAAAAATATCATGGCACAACCAGAAGAAATTAACCTAAGAAAAGTATTACCTGTTGGAATTATTATTCTAGCAGTTATTTTAATCCTAGTTCTATGGAGTCGGATAACCGTAACCATACAATCAGGAGAAGCAGGTGTTGAATATAATTTTTTTAATGGTGTTAATACTGAAGACACCTTTGGAGAGGGTTTTCACTTAATCTCTCCCTTCAATAAAATGTTTATTTACAATGTACGTCAGCAAGAAGTTGCTGAAAAAATGTCTGTACTTTCATCCAACGGACTGGAAATTTCAATTGACGTCTCAATGTGGTATCAGCCTGTTTACGAAAAATTAGGAGAATTACACCAAGAAAAAGGTCAAGATTATTTGAACTCTATTGTCAAGCCATCGATAAGGTCTGCCACTCGTTCAGTCATTGGCCGCTACACTCCCGAACAAATTTATTCTACCAAAAGAGATGCTATTCAGGATGAAATTTTTGAAGAAACAAAAAAAATATTGCTTGTTCAGTATGTACAATTAAACGAAGTTTTAGTTAGAGACGTAACATTGCCTTCAACAATTAAAGGAGCTATTGAGAAAAAATTAAGACAAGAACAAGAGTCTCTTGAATATGAATTCCTTCTCCAAAAAGCACTTAAAGAAGCAGAACGTCAACGCATTGAAGCCGATGGAAAAGCGGTTGCGAATCGCATTTTAAGTGCAAGTTTAACAGATAAAATTTTACGTGATAAAGGGATTGAGGCAACATTAAAATTGGCCATGTCACCCAATAGTAAAGTTGTAATTATTGGAAGTGCAAAGGATGGTTTACCAATTATCCTAGGCGAGACTAAATAAATATTAATTCATATAAAAATCTCTCTTTCTTCACAGAAGGAGAGATTTTTCATTTCTTTTCACAATTTTTTAACAAAAGGTATTATCCTTAATCCATATCTTTGTGGCGATATTAAAATTATGAATGGACCAATTAGAATAAAAAACCGTAAAGCTTCCTTCGAATATTTTTTGATTGAACGTTTGGTTGCCGGGATTCAACTTCAGGGCACCGAGATCAAATCAATCCGCGAAGGCAAAGCAAATCTTACAGATTCCTACTGTGCCTTTGTACGCGAGGAGTTATTTGTGAGAAGTTTGCATATTGCTGAATATACTTACGGAACTTATAATAATCATGAGCCCAAGCGCGATCGCAAATTACTATTAAACAAACGAGAATTAAAAAAGCTTTTAACGAAGGTTAAAGAAAAAGGATTAACAATTGTTCCCGTACAGCTTTTTGTTAATGAACGAGGGCTTGCTAAATTAGAAATAGCCTTGGCTAAAGGAAAGCATACTTACGACAAACGGGAGAGTTTAAAACAAAAAGACTCAAAACGCGAAATAGACCGATCTCAAGCTGACTGACAAAACTAAATTTATGAAACAATTACTTTTCGCTCTACTCATATTCGTAGGAGTTAACACTCAAGCACAAGACACAAATGAGAAAATAAAATGGTTCACTCTCGAAGAAGCTGTCAAACTTCAAGCAGAAACACCAAAAAAAATATTTATTGACGTTTATACCGAATGGTGTGGATACTGTAAGAAAATGGATAAAGAAACTTTTTCAAATCCTGTTATTGCCAAATATATGAACGAAAAATTTTATCCCGTAAAATTTGATGCTGAACAAAAAGAGGAAATTAAATTTAAAGGTCAAATCTATCGCAATACAAATCCTGAACGTAAAAGAAGTTCACACGAACTGGCACAAGCTTTACTACAAGGAAAAATGTCTTACCCTTCTTATGCATTTTTGAATGAGGAATCTTTATTAATAACTATTGTTCCGGGCTTTATTCCAACGCCAAATTTTGAACCTATTATTCATTATTTTGGGGAAGATTCTTTTAATAAAATGGAATGGGAAGAATTTTCAAAAAATTTTAAAAGCGAATTATAAAAAAGAGCCCTCATCTGAGGGCCTTTTTTTTTAATGTAGTGGGTTTAGTATATCTAGTTTAACCGTTCTGCGGTTATATGTAATAAAGCCATAAGCACCTGGATGATTACCGGGATGTCTTTTAAAACCAGTAAACCCATTTTCGGGGTTTCCTATCATTTGCTTCAAGTTATCTCTTGAAACAAAGCCGACCTCATCTAACCAATAACTATAACTCATCGTTTTTGAAACTTTTTAGTACTTATTAATTCTGAATAGAGAGGATAAGTAACCCTATTATAAGTTTTCATAATTAAAAAAAGAAAGACTGAGAGGAGTCAAAGTCTTACGAAACAAAAGGTATCTCGGTTTTTGAGCAAGCTCTAAATCTCGTTAAATAAAAAAAGCTCAAGACAAAAGTCTTGAGCTTTTAATGGGTGAATGAGGGGATTTGAACCCCCGACCCTCGGAACCACAATCCGATGCTCTAACCAACTGAGCTACAATCACCATTTTTCGAGCAGCAAAGATACAATTTTAGTTTTAAAAAAATCAAACAATTTTTGAATAAAAAAGCAGTAACAATTTATAACTCAATCGTATTAAAAATCAATACATTTGTATAGCTTTGCTTTTACATCTATATGCTCTTCAAAAGAAAAATATATACGAGTGGATCATCCCTATCGAGCCTAGCCTGGCAACGGTTTTTAAAAAACAAACTGGCTCTAGCTGCTTCTGCTTACATCGCTTTTGTGATATTGGTTTCGATATTGGGATACTTAATCACTCCTGACTCTAGCCCCTTTGCTAATAGTCAAACACTCGAAATTGCAACCCATAAACCAGGAAGTAAAATTTCATTTCTTTTGATAAGAAAAAATGAAACTACAGAAAATAAAACCATATTTCAACGTATGTTTTTTGGCAAAAAAAGCAATTTCATAAAAACCCCATTTACAGCATATTCGTTCCAGGATGATAAAATTATTTTAACAGATTATGCACCTGAAACAAAAAGTAAAGATCTAATGAAGCTAGAATTTTCATTAGCAGATGTTTGTTTTTCACTCAAAACTAAGAGTATTAAATACAATGATGAAACAAATCAAATCCAATTTCGTAATCTGAAAGATGAAGAAAAAATAGTTAGTCCAAGCAAATTACGAAACTTAATATTAGAAAAACACCTCAAGAATCAACGATTTTTATTGGGAACTGATCATTATGGCCGAGATTATCTGAGTCAATTAATAATTGGCGCAAGGGTAAGTTTAGCAGTAGGCTTTATTGCTGTTATAATTTCTTTAGTTATTGGAATTCTTTTAGGTTCTCTGGCTGGGTTTTTTCGTGGATGGGTCGATCAATTTATCATTTGGTTTATCAATGTAGTATGGTCTATTCCTACCCTCCTTCTTGTTATTGCAATCACCTTTGCTTTAGGAAAAGGCTTTTGGCAGGTTTTTATTGCTGTAGGAATAAGCATGTGGGTTGAAGTAGCACGAATAGTCAGAGGTCAGATTTTTAGTATCCGCGAAAAAGAATTTGTTGAAGCAGGAAAAGCTTTAGGGTTTAGCAATTTCAGAATTATTTTTTATCACATACTACCCAATATCATGGGACCCGTCATCGTCATTTCAGCAGCTAACTTTGCATCAGCAATATTGATTGAAGCAGGTTTGAGTTTCCTCGGAATTGGGGTTCAACCACCCATGCCTTCATGGGGAGGAATGATCAAAGAAAATTATGCATACATCATCCTTGATTCTTCATATCTAGCGATACTTCCTGGTGTCGCTATTATGCTTATGGTACTTTCATTTATGATTATTGGAAACGGGCTAAGAGAGGCACTAGATGTTAAAACAAGTAATGCAAAAAATTAAATCAATCACAAACATTATTATATTCATTGGCACATTCCCCTTTTAGGAAGTTGATTTTGATCATAAAATAGAAATCAAAGCCGTCAAAATCATTAGCTCCCAAAAAAGCACCCAATTTATCAGTACCAATTGTAAAAGCGCCATATCTCACCGATAGACCTAATCGTAATTCATTAAAATCGTATAAAGAAAGAGGTGTGCTTACTTCAAAACGTTGAGTTTCGAAACGAGGCATGAATGCAACTAATGAAGGCCGACGAATCTGATACTTACTAATTTTTAATGGTAGCATGAGCAATCCGCCAAAATATATATTCTTATAATAATGATAATCAGCTTGTACACTCAAGGCCGTTGGCAAACCGATAGAAAACGTTGTATCCCTCAAAGACTCAGTAGAATTACCATAATAACGTTCACTCAAATCTGTACTAATTTGGTATGCCGAACGAAAATCAATTGTATCAATACGTGACCAATCCATCTCACCAGAATATTCATGTATTCTTGCATTAGAATTATATTTAATGCTACCTATATCTAATAAGGATACACCCAATTTAAAAATATAAGGCTCAAATCCTTCCTCACATGCTCGTTCATACTTTTTATTTTCATAACCTTTTGTCTTCAATTGGTATGTAATTCCTAAATCAAATCCCCATCCCTTACCTAGTTTCTTCAAATTATCAAAATAGTCATTCGACTCATACTCTACAGGCAAAGCATATCCGAACCTAAAATCTGATGCACTTACTTCAGCATCACCACCTGAAGTAATTGAATAATCTAAATTGTCAACATCAACAAATGTAGCCGCATAAGAAAACATCCTTTTAAGGGTAATCCCTCCACTTAAATGTTTATTATAATTTTTTTTTAATACACTGGCATACGTAAAGCCCAGTTCAAGCCAACTAGCTCCTGCCGCTCCATAATTTGAACCTTCATAAACTTCATCTAACTGATCTCCATAGCTGAATCCTTTATATAAAAAATTAGCCAGATCAAAAGGGAGCCCCTTTTCAGAAATATTATTTCGAAATGAACTATAAAACCCAAAAGCCTGATCATTTTTAGAATAAAAAACAGAAGGCCCCATAATTGTGGCATTTACAAAAATATTAGCAAAATTACCATTCGGATAAATAACTTCCTTAAAGTTCATATCATCACGAGGCATCCAGTCATCATTTTCATTATAATAATCAATATTACGTCTAATCTCTTTGATTAAACTCCCTAAACTATAGTCATCTTTGGGGATGTAGAGGTAATTATTTTGCACCGAGAAATCAAAAGAAAGTATATGGATATCCATAAATAATTTGGAATTCACTATGCTTGATGGATTAATCATAATGCCTTGAGAACCGGAAAAGTTGCTTCCAATAATCCCTAAACGATCCTGAGCAATAACGGGATTGCATAAACCACAAATAAAAATCAGACAGAGTATTAAATATTGAGACATTTTTTTTATCATGGAATAATTGCTAGTCTTTTTTATCAATAAGATTTGGTTAAAATTAATCAAAAGCATTGTATTTTAAAACCCCAATAATCAGATTATATTGTAAGTTCAGCTTCAAAATAAATTTTCTGAATATTTTTTGGAAAAATATCCTGTTCTGAAAAATATTTTATTACTTTTGCAAACCTAAAAACGAACTAATTGCGGATGTGGCGTAATTGGTAGCCGCGCTAGACTTAGGATCTAGTGTCGAGAGACGTGGGGGTTCGAGTCCCTTCATCCGCACAAAACTAAAAACCTTAGTATAAAATTATACTAAGGTTTTTTTTTAATTAATTGAAACACATTAATTTTATAATTAAATGGTATCTTTGCACCTCCATTTTTAAAAACAAATTAGTCGATGAATATTACAAAAGAAAACACTGGCGATTTAACTGCTATTATTAAAATTGAGTTAAAAGAAGAAGATTACCAAGAGAAGGTAAAAACAGTTTTAAAAGATTACCAACGCAAAGCGAATATTCCTGGTTTTAGATCAGGTAAAGTTCCTTTCGGAATGATTAACAAAATGTATGGCAAAGCAGTTTTGGCTGAAGAAATTAATAAAACAATTTCTGATTCGTTAAACCAGTACATCGTTGATGAAAAATTAGATATTCTAGGTTACCCTTTACCAAATACTGATCAAACAACAACCGTTGATTTTGATACGCAAACTGAATTTGAATTTTTCTTTGATATTGGACTATCACCTGAATTTGAAGTTACTTTAGATGATAAAATCAAAGTAAATTATTATAATATCAATGCTAACGATGAAGTAGTAGAAAAATATTTAGCTGATCTACGCTCACGTCATGGTAAAGATAGCAAACCAGAAACAGCAGGTGAAACTGATGTTTTAATGGGAAATATAGTTGAGTTAAATGAAAATGACCAAGTGGTTGAAGAAGGCATTAATCTTTCATCGTCTGTTATCTTAACTAGCATCAAATTAAAAACTGAATTAAAAAAATTCGTTGGTACAAAAATGGGAGACACTGTTACCTTCAACCCAATGAAAGCTACAAAAAGTGCAACTGAAGCTGCTGCAATTCTAGGAGTATCTGCAGAAGATGCTGAAAAAGCAACCAACAAATTCAATTTCACAATTACTGAAATCACTCATAAAGAGCTGGCTGAATTGAATGAAGAATTTTATAAAATAGTTTATCCTCAAGAAACCATTGAAAACGAAGAGCAGCTAAGAGCAAAAATCAAAACAGATGCTGAACTTTCATTTGTTGCTGAAAGCGATCGTCAATTTATGAACAATGCTGTTGAGAAATTGGTTGATCTTGCAAAAATTGAGCTTCCTAATGAATTCATGAAACGTTGGATACTTGAAAATGGTCAAGGAAAAATGACTGAAGAGCAAATTGAAACTCAATACGATAGTTATTCAAAATCATTGAAATGGCAATTGATTGAAGCTAAATTAGTGAAAGAACATGACATTCAAGTTAGTCAGGAAGATGTAAAGGATCAGATCAAAAGCTACTTCTCTAATATGCAAGAAACTCAAGACGAAGAAACTGAGAAACGCATGAATGAGATTGTTGATTCGATTATGCAAAACCAAGAAGAAACAAAACGTGTTTACGAACAATTATACGATAATAAATTACTAAATGTATTTAAAAGCACTATTAAACAAGTAAACAAAAAAATTGGTTACGAAGAATTTGTTAAATTAGCTACTCAAACCAATTAATTGCTTATCATGGATAATAACGAATTTAGAAAATTTGCGATGAAAGAAAGAGGGATCAGTAGTCTGACCCTCGATCGATATAACTCAGTTCACGATAATTATATTTCACCAACTATTATTGAAGAACGCCAAATGAATATTGCGACTATGGACGTGTTTTCACGTTTGATGATGGATCGTATTATATTCTTGGGTGTACCAATCAATGATTATGTGGCTAATATCATTCAAGCACAATTACTATTTTTGGAATCAGTAGATGCCT
>JAOZUV010000408.1 GCA_029938505.1 Bacteroidales bacterium
ACTTTCATAATCTTTCAGTTCATATAAAGCATCGCCTAAGTTAAATTCGCCTTTTAATGAAGCTTTGTTTAGCTCCAAAGATTTGCGGTAGTTGATTTCTGCATCTTTGAATTCTCTTTTCTTGAACGATTTATTTCCTTCACGGATAAGTCTCGCTTCTTTTTGAGCAAAGCTTATCATTGGTAAAAGGATGAATATGATTATAATTTTTTTCATAATTATTCAAATAATTTAATTCGATCAGCCCACTTACTTTTGCGTTCTACGATTATAAACTCAATTAGGAGCAGAATAATTGTCAATGCCAAAAAATATTGAAAACGATCTTCATAATCAGAGAAGGTTTTTGTTTCAAATTCTGATTCTTCTAATTGATCAATTTCTTCAAATATTTTATTTAATCCAGCTTGTGAGTTATTTGCCCGAACATAGATTCCTTGTCCGGCTGCAGCAATTTGTTGGAGCATGGGCTCATTCAATTTTGTTGTGATGGTTTTTCCTTCCTGATCTTTTTTATAATCTGTTAATGCGCCATTTTTATAGATAGGAATGGGCCCTCCTTCGGGTAATCCCATTCCAATAGTATACACTCTTATTCCTTGCTCAACAGCTGTTTCCACTTCTTTTAAGGCATCTCCTTCATGATTTTCTCCATCCGTAATAATTACAATAGCTTTATTATGTTCGCTCTCACCAAATGATTTTACGCCTAAAATAACAGCCTCGCTAATGGCTGTTCCCTGAGAAGGAAGCATATCAGGGCTAACTGTACTTAAAAACATTTTAGCCGCTGCATAATCAGTTGTAATGGGCAATTGAGTGTAAGCATGACCTGCAAAAACAACAATTCCTAATCGATCTCCTTTAAGTTTATCGATCAATTTTGAAATGGCTTGTTTAGAGGCTGCTAAACGATTGGGTTTTATATCTTCTGCCAGCATACTGTTTGATACGTCCAGGGCAATGACCAAATCAATTCCTTTGCGTTTTGCATTTTCAATTTTTGATCCTATTTGTGGATTGGCAATTGCTAATATTAAGCATACGAAAGCCAAAGAGAAGAGGATGAATTTCATAAGCATTCGGAAGGTCGAAACCTGTGGCATTAGCTTTTGAACCAGATGCTCATCACCAAAATGTTTGATGGCTTTCTTTCTCCAAAGAGATGTAAATACATAAAGTGATACGAAAGCTGGTATCAGTAGTAATGCATACAAAAAATCGATATGTTCAAACCTGATCATATATTAAGGTATCGTTTTAAAAATCGTTTTTCTAAAAATAAATTCTAATGCTAAAAGCACAAAAGCAATCAATGCGAAGATGAAAAATTCCTCGCTTTTGCGACGAAACTCGGTAACATCAATCTTTGATTTTTCGAGCTTATCAATCTCATCATAAATATCAACCAATTTTTGATTGCTGGTAGCTCTGAAATATTTCCCATCAGTTATTTGAGTAACTTCTTGCAATAATTCTTCATCGATCTTGACTTCAACTTCGCGGTATTCAATTCCATAAGGTGTTTGCACCGGATAAGGAGCCATTCCTATGGTTCCAACACCAATGGTATAAATCCGTATTCCGTAAAGTTTGGCAATTTCAGCAGCCGAAACAGGATCAATCGAACCCGCATTATTTATTCCATCGGTCAACAAAATAATCACTTTACTGATGGCCTTACTCTCTTTTAAACGATTTACAGCAGTAGCTAGTCCATCGCCTATGGCTGTTCCATCCTGTATCATACCACTTTTAATATCCTTAAATAGATTTTTGATGATGCTGTGATCAGTGGTTAATGGACATTGTGTAAAGGTTTCACCACTAAAAATAACCAATCCGATTCGATCATTAGGGCGACCATCAAAGAAATCGGAGGCAACTATTTTGGAGGCTTCTAGGCGGTCGGGTTTTAAATCTTGTGCCAACATACTTCCCGAAACATCCAATGCCATGACGATATCAATTCCTTCAATGGAAACATCTTGACGGCTTGTACTCGACTGTGGACGAGCTAATGCAATAATTATTAATACAAGGGCAAGCATCCGTAAAACAGGCAATCCAAAATATAAATATTGACGAATACTCTTGCGGCTGTTTTCAAAAACAGAGGTTGAAGATATCTGTAATTCAGCATTGGATTTATGATGATTAAACCAATACCAGGCAATCATTAATGGGATAATGATCAGCAGATAAAAGTACTCAGGATTTGCAAATTCTATATTTTTCAACATCATTCCAATCTTTAATTCTTCAATCCGTTTTCTTCGGCATTCATTTCTTTATTTTCAATAGCTGTCACTTTATCTTCTGCTTTTTTTATGGTTTCTTTTACAAAACTTTCCATGATTGAAATGCTTTTTTCATTTTCTTCAGGGATAGGAATTGTTTTTGCAAATTTCACCAAATCGGAAGTTGATAAGGTTTCAGAAATCTTAAGGTATAATTTTTTATCAATTTCTTTGATGGACTCTATGGATTCTCTAATTTCATCCGAAGTCATTTCTAAGGCATCTACCTCAAATCGTTCATCAAGATATACTCTGAAGATATCTGTTAATTCTGTATAAAAATCTTTAAACCGACCATCTTGCCAAAGTTTTTTTGTTTTAAGTGTTTCCAAATTATTTAAGGCAGAAATATGAGCAGGTATCCGAGCTTTTGCTTTGGCTGTAAATAAAGGTTCATTTTTCTTACGAATGAAGAAATAATAAACAGCAAAGGCAGCTACTAAAAGGAGTATAAATCCACCAAACATCGGAAGTGCTTCGGCAAAAGTATAGGATTGCTCAATGGGGCCTTTAATAGGTTTGAATGCTTGTGCGGTATCTACTC
>JAOZUV010000409.1 GCA_029938505.1 Bacteroidales bacterium
TAGAGCAATGGACTGAAAATCCATGTGTCCCTGGTTCAAATCCAGGTGGTACCACCCCAACAAACAAATAAGACCCTGATTCTGAAAAGAATTAGGGTTTTTTTCTTATTATAAGTCCTAGATTAAGAGAAGTATTTTAATTTTGAATAAAATATAAATAACTCTGATTTTATGCTACGATTTTACAAACTTAAAAGCCTTGCCATTATCATCTTCAGTAGTTCAATTATTTTAGGCATAGCAATCATATTAAAGCAAAATAAAAGGAGTAATTATGAAAATTTTCTTTTAAACGAATATAAAAACATCTCTGGACTAACTCATGAAAAACTAAATGGAATACCAAAACCAACCCATCCAGATAAAGCAGCCATTCAAAATTATTTTATGACCATAGACCCTAATGAAAAAAGGGTACCTGTTGAAAGATTAAAAACAGCTTATAATAAAACCATAGCTATTCAAAAATCATCGCATTTTAAAAATGTTAGTGCTGATATCCAATGGGAAGAAATACCTTCAAATATGGCTGGTCGTACACGAGCTCTAATGTATGATCCAAATGATATAAATCATACCAAAGTATGGGCTGGAACAGCCACTGGAGGTTTATGGTATAATAATGACATCACAAATTCCGGTTCACCTTGGCAAGCTGTAAGTGATTTTTGGACCAGTTTAGCCATTAGTTCAATTGTAGCTGATCCAATTAATTTACAGGTTTTTTATGTTGGTACAGGTGAAGCACAAACGGCTTTAACAACTTATCGAGAATCATCGGGTGTAGGTGATGGCATTTGGAAAACAACTGATGGTGGAGCCACTTGGAATCAACTTCCCTCCACAAACGATTTCAGATATATAACTAATATTGCTATTAAAAATGAAGGGGGAAATAGTGTAATTTATGCGGGTGTAGTATCTGGGTTTTATAAAGGCTCATCTCATCAAAGTGGACCAACCGACGGACTCTATCGATCAACAAATGGTGGTGAAAGCTGGGAACAGGTATTACCAAACATTGTTAACTCAAACGTACCTTACGCTCCCTCAGATATTAAAATAAGTGCTTCAGGAAGAATATTTGTTGGTACAATGCGTAATCTTTCAGATAATGGAGGTTCTACAATTTTATATTCAGATTCTGGAATCACTGGTAGTTGGACCATTTTTGATGATTATGAGAATATCATTAAGGCTCAATCAACACAAAATATACCTGGCAGAGTAATGCTTGCTACTGCTCCTTCCGATCCGAATAGAGTTTATGCTGTATTGGACGCTGGTTTTTTAAGTTCTTTTGATAATTTATATCGCTCTAAAGGAGCATTCATATTAAAATCTATTAATGGGGGAGATAGTTGGACTCAAATGAATAACCCTACAACCATAAGTAGACATTGGGCTCCTATCGGGTGGCATGCCTTGTGCGCAATTGTTCATCCAACAGATGAAGATGTATTATTTGTAGGAGGATTAGACTGTTTTAAAAGTACGAATGGAGGAAGTTCTTGGTTGCAAATCTCCTATTGGGGAATTTCACAGACCTATCAGTATATCCATGCCGATATTCATAATTTTATGTTTAACCCATCAAATTCGAATCAACTATTAGTGTGTACAGACGGGGGGGTATTTTTGAGTTCAAATTCAACAGCCACAAGCCCTACTTTTTCAGAACAAAACAATTCTTTTAATTGTCTTCAGTTTTATAGTTGTGCTATTGATCCACGTGCTGGACAATCACTTTATGTAGGAGGCTTGCAAGATAATGGCACCGTATATTTTTCAAATCAACCCATAAATAAAAATAATAGTATAAGCGGAGGAGATGGTGCTTATTGTTTTATTGACAAAACAAATCCAAGTACAATTATAACTTCCGTTTACCATAACATATATTACTTCCATAATACAGTTAACTCTTATATAGGGATTAATAGGACCTTCTATGATAACGGATCGGGTATATTTATCAACCCAGCAGACTATGATGACAATTTAAATATACTGTATGCCAATGCAACTGGATATAAAAATCAATATTCAAATCGGCTTATTAAATACGTTAATACGACTTCTAATGTTGGTGATGGAGCTAACTTTATAACTATCACACAAAATGTAAATGTGCCATTCTCACACATTAAAGTTTCTCCTCACACAACTAATTCAACAAGTCTTTTTGCAGGAACAGAATCAGGTAGATTATTTAAAGTACGAAATGCGAATACAAGTCCAAGCTCAACAGAAATTGGCGATCAAAACTTCCCATTGGGAAATATATCTTGTGTAGCAATTGGAGGCTCAGAAGATAGTTTATTAGTCACTTTTTCAAACTATGGTGTTTCCTCTATATGGCAAAGCTATGATGGAGGATCAAGTTGGGAAGAAAAAGAAGGGAATCTCCCGGATATGCCTATTCGCTGGGCTATATATAATCCCCGAGATGCTAAAAAAGCACTTATTGCTACTGAGCTGGGAGTTTGGTTCTCGGACGAATTAGATCAAGAAACACCTGAATGGATTCCAGTAAATGATGGACTCGCAAATGTACGTGTTGATATGCTAAAAATTCGAGAATCTGATCATACAGTTTTAGCTGCTACTCACGGAAGAGGACTTGCTATTTCAACTTTTGGAACAGTAGGTATTAATGAACCCATTGAACAAGAAAGCAATCGGATTATAATGAGCCCAAATCCATCACATGGACTATTCCATCTTACATTTGATGCACAGGATTCAGGGCAAGCTAAAATTAAAATTTTCGATATGCAAGGCAAATTAATTCTTAAAGAGGATTTGGGAGAAATCAATGGCTTATTTACAAAAGAACTTA
>JAOZUV010000410.1 GCA_029938505.1 Bacteroidales bacterium
CAACTTAATTGTCCACCAAACCATAACGAAAGTCCCGACTCTTTGAATGCACTGGCAAGGGCAAATCCTCCACCAAAAAGAAGTACAATATGCCAGGGAATCCCTGTGGCAGCTTTCCATGTCATTAATTTTTCACCGGGTTTGTTTTTTGATGGAATTAAAAATAAAAGCACAGCCATTGCAATAGCTACAGTTCCATCATTTATAAAAGTGGGTGAGGAGAATATTGTGGACCATCCAGGCAAGGTAAAACTACCAATACTGATACTTGAGCGGCTAAGCCATAATACTGCTAAAAGAACAAAGTCGATTAAAATAAATTTCTCTTCCCTGCTCATGGAACCGAGTTCTTTATATTGGATTTTAAATGAGTCTTTGCTTATTTTTGCCCAGCCTTTTGTTTTTGGACGATAAATAAGAAATAAGTAGAGCCAAACGAAAATGAAAAAGATAATCGTTACAGGAAGTGCAAAAGCCATCCAATTGGCAAACGAAATTTCTGGAGATTCAGGAAACATGATTTGAAATATTCGTGCAAATGACAGATTGGGTGGTGTACCAACAAGGGTTGCAATACCACCGATTGAGGCACTATAAGCCACTCCAAGCAATAAGCCGGTGGCGTATTTCCCAATAGCCTTTTCCCCAATACTTTCTTCCAGTTTTTGAATAATAGAAATCAGGATAGGAACCATCATCATTGTTGTGGCAGTATTTGAAATCCACATTGACAAAAAGGCTGTAGCTAACATAAATCCCAATAAAATTCGTGCAGGACTTACACCCGTAAACATCAATATTTTTAATGCTATTCGTTTGTGAAGATTCCATTTTTGCATGGCGATGGCTACAATAAATCCTCCTATGAATAAAAAAATCACATGGTTAAAATAGGTGGATGATACATCTTTGCCGTTCATCACACCCAGCAGCGGAAATAAAATAACTGGAAGAAGTGATGTGACAGCTAATGGAATAGCTTCAGTTATCCACCATATTGCCATTAATAGAGCCACTGCTAATGTGTAAGTTACTTCGGGTTTGCCGGGTTCTAAATCACCAAATAAAATGAAGAGGAAAAATACAATGAGACCTCCAATGGCACCAAATTGTTGTTTTGAATTTAAAAGTTTTAAATAACCAGTCATATAGTAGGGATATTTAGTCTTTAATTATGGGTGTTTTATGTAAATATAGGAAAATTATGAAAAAATAGTTTTAGGTGTAGATGTGAATTGCTTTTAAATGGTTTAAATTTATAGCTTTGCATTCTTAATTTTTTAAATGAACTGAAATGAAAAAATTAGCAGTTGTAGCTTTTGGTGGTAATGCATTATTAGAAGCTGGTCAAAAAGGAACTATTGATGAGCAGGAAGAAAATGCATATAAAACAAGTGAGACTCTTGTTAAGCTTTTAAAAAGGAGTTATAATATTGTATTAACCCATGGAAATGGTCCTCAGGTTGGAAATATTTTATTGGCCAATCAGGGAGGAAATCAAGTACACGGAGTACCTGAAATGCCTTTGGATATTTGTGTTGCTTATTCTCAAGGATTTATTGGTTATGTTATAGAACAGCAGTTGCGTAATGTATTATTGAAAAATGATATGGATCGCGATATATTAACAATAGTTACTCATGTGCTTGTAAATAAAGATGATCCTGCTTTTTCTAATCCTACAAAACCTATTGGCCCTTTTTATTCGAAAGAAGATGCTGAGAAATTTATGAAAGAAACGGGTGCAAAATATATTGAGGATAAAGCCCGTGGTGGATGGCGTAAAGTTGTGGCTTCTCCAAAACCACTGGTTATTTCAAATAAAAAATCAATTGAGAAAATTGCCCGAGAAGGTCATATTGTGATTGCTGTTGGTGGTGGAGGAATTCCTGCATTTTATGTTGAGCCCAATAAACTTCAAGGAATAGATGCTGTTATCGATAAAGATTTAGCTTCTGCTTTATTAGCTGCCCAAATTAATGCTGATAAATTATTTATATTAACCGATGTTGCGAAAGTTTGTTTGAACTTTAATACTCCACAAGAAAAAACTATTGATTGTATGAGCATTGCCGAAGCAAGAAGATATTTAGAAGAAGGCCATTTTGCAGAAGGAAGCATGGCTCCCAAAATTAGGGCTGCTATAAATTTTGTTGAGAATAGTGGAAAAGATACCATTATTACCAAGAGTACTCATCTTGGTATTGATAATGGTGGTACTCGAGTAGTGATGGTTTAATTAGTACTTGTACCTTGAGTTTTTACAAAAAAGGCTACTTTTTCGAGTGAGGTAATCATATCGTATTCTTCCAAATATACATGATTAGGGACATTGACAGGTTTAGGGGTATAATTTAATATGCCCTTTATTCCTGATTCTACAAGTTTTTCGGCTATTTCGGGAGCTGCACCAGCAGGTACAGTAATAATCCCAATGTTAATATGATCTTGTTTGATAACTTCAGCCATTTCCTCTAGTGGATAGCAGCGTACACCTGAAAAAACACGTCCTACTTTATCTGGATTATTATCGAAAGCAGCAACTATCGAAAGTTTAGTACGTTTACCATTGAAGTAGTTAATCATCGCATGTCCTAAATTACCAATCCCAACAACCGCTACGTTTAATCCTTCTTTTGTGTCAATAATATCGCCAATTAAATCTATGAGTTCCTGAACATTATATCCTTTACGTAATGTGCCAGTATAACCAATAAGCATAATGTCACGGCGAACCTGTACAGGTGTAATATGCTGAATTTTTGCAATTTCGTGAGAAAAAATATGGGTTTTCCCTTTGGCAGCACATATGAGTAAGGCACGACGATACTGT
>JAOZUV010000411.1 GCA_029938505.1 Bacteroidales bacterium
TGGAATTCGTAAATCACTATCAGATAATTTGCGTTTTTTAACTTTAGTCGCTTTAAATTTCATAAATACGCTCCCCATCTGAATTTCGTATTCAAGTAAAGTGCCCTTTATCTGGTGATATATTGGATCAACTTCATTGATCCAATCGTTATTTCCTAAACTGGGAGTGTAAAAAGCCTCAAATTCAACACTTTTTTTCAGTTTTGGGATATAGGCTGAAACGATAACTTTTCGACAGGAATAACCTAAGATCAGCTTATTTACTTTGGTATGTTGAATGTTATGAATCTTGAAAAGATCTCTATCCTTTAAAATTTCAGCTTCATCTTTTTTAATAGCCAAGGCTGATGAAAATAGATCTATCAAGGTATAACTTACTTTTTTATCATTATCATAAATCAGACCTTGCTCACCCATCGGTCCGCTTGTGAAAGAATAAAATCTATCATTCTTGATTAATAAAGTAGACTGTTTTGGAAGGACTTCCAATATTTGTTTCTGGATTCCATCTTCATAGCTGATCCGATAGGAAATTTCTCCCTCGAAATCATTTGCCGCATAAAGTGAATATGTGCTTATGCCAAATAGAATCCAGAAAAAGGTAATTTTATAAATAAAACTGCGATTATTCTTCAATGATTTCAATTTCATTGATTTTGTCATTTGCTCTGATCGTATCAATAACTTCAAGCCCTTCAACAACTTTACCAAAAGCAGTATGCTGACGATCCAAATGCTGAGTATTCATTCGGTTATGACAAATAAAAAATTGAGATCCGCCTGTATTTCTACCTGCATGAGCCATCGATAAAACACCTTTGTCGTGGTATTGATTATCGCCATCTAATTCACAATCGATAGTGTAACCAGGTCCACCTGTGCCATCACCTTTAGGACAGCCTCCTTGAACTACAAAATCTGGAATAACCCTATGAAAAGTTAAGCCATTGTAAAATCCTTTTTTAGCAAGAGTGGTGAAATTTTCAACAGCTTTTGGAGTGTCTTTTTCAAAAAACTCAATACGCATTTCACCTTTATCTGTTTTAATTATTGCTTTCATTGTCTAATTTATGTTTAATGTTATTTTTATTTTACTACACGGAATAATTTATTCCATCTGATTTTTCCACCAAATAATGGTTTGTTTTTGTCTAGCGAAAACCATACAAAGCTTGCTTTCCCTACTACATGATCTTCAGGAACAAAACCCCAATATCTTGAGTCGGCTGAATTGTGGCGATTATCACCCATTAGCCAATAATAATTTTGTTTGAAAGTATAGGTTTTAGCTTCTTCTTCGTTGATGAATATTTTATCATCTTTAATTTTTAATGTATTGCCTTCGAAAGCTGAAATGATTCTTTTATAAAGCGAAATATTTCCCATTGATAAGGCAACCGTTTTTCCTTCTTCTGGTATTGTTATTGAACCATAGTTATCAATATTCCATTTATAAGTAGTATCGAATGGAAATAAGTTTTTATCAATTTCACCTTTTGTTCGAATCAATGGAACTACCTCTTTAACATTCCCAAATTTGGCAAGTTTTTTTACTGATTCATCAGTAAGAGTTAGGAAGTATTCACCCATTCTGCTTTGGTTTACATTTTCTGTAATTCCAATTCTTTCCAGAGCTTTTGAGTTAAAACTTGACCCATCAGTATATACTTTATAAACAAATTGAAGGATGCCCGGACTGTCTGTTTTAACTCCATCAATATAAATTTGTTGATCTCTGATTTCAAGATCATCACCCGGCATTCCTACACAGCGTTTAATAAAATTTTCTCTTTTATCAAGTGGGCGTGATATAATCTCTCCAAAGTTATTCGGGTTATTTACAATTGTTTCTCTTCCATATTCACGAACCATAGCATGATAACTGTGATTACTTTGATATTTTACAGAAAGCGTGTCGCCATCCGGGAAGTTAAAAACAACAGCATCATTCCGTTTAATTTCTGATAATCCAGGAAATCGGAAGTAAGGTAATTTTATCCATTCAAGATATGATTTTGCTGTGCTTGAAAATGGCATGGTGTGATGAACGAAAGGAAAAGTTATAGGAGTCATAGGAGCTCTTGGTCCGTATGCAATTTTACTTACAAATAAAAAATCACCAACTAATAATGATTTTTCCATGGAAGAAGTTGGAATAGAATAGGCTTCGAATAAAAATATTCGGATAATTGAAGCTGCAATGACTGCAAATATAATTGCGTCAAACCATTCTCGGATAGCTGTTTTCTTAATTTTACGTTCTTCTGTATCTAAAAATCGTGCATTATTTTGCATTCCCAAATATGGCAAGTATATGAAAGGAAAAAGAACAGCCACCGCTTGGTCGAGAATGCCGTGTTTTCCATAACATTTTAGCAGTTCAACAATCATCAACATAAAAACAAATACGTTAATAAATGGGATTGTTAAAAATACATACCACCATACATTATGTTTGTCAACTAATTTTAGCCAAACAAATAGGTTGTAAAAAGGAATAAATAGTTTCCCCCCATTTTCGCCAGCTTTTTCAAATAATTGGTAGGCAAATATTGCCGGAATTGTAAATAATAAAGGAATTAAAAAGAATAATAAAATCATGTTCGTGTCTTTATTTTATAAAAAGCGAAAGTACGAAAGTTTTAAAAACATCACGTTAAAAGATGTTAATAGAGCTTATAAGTTCATAAATATTATCTAGTACTTTGAGTATGGTAGCTTAAATGATATTTTGACACCTGTATACGGTTTGTATTCTTGAGGATGGATTTTAATGTCAGGCTCAATTTTGAGTGTTAAATCATCATTTACTTCAAACTCAAATA
>JAOZUV010000412.1 GCA_029938505.1 Bacteroidales bacterium
GTCATATCCCACATTCGTTGATAATAATCGAGAATATTACCCCAATAATCTTCCATATTCTCGGCATATCCTTCAATTGATCCTGTTTCAAACTTATGGAAAAGTCGGAGCTGTGGTTTAAAAATCGTATTTAATAAGATGATATTTTTACGAGTAACTGAGATTTGTTCAATGGTTTTCTCGGCTCTTTTGTTAAACAATTCTTGACTGACAAAATCCAACTCGCTTCCTATCCTCTTCATTAACATCAAGGATTCAGCCATTACTCGCTCCAAAATCTTATATAATAAAGCATCCGAAGTTCCAATTTCAAATTCCTCGTTATTTTCTTTTTGAGCTTGAGCTTCTTCAAACATTTTTGAAACTACCCAATGAGACTGACCTATAGTGATTATATAATCTTCGCCCCAAAATATTTTCACTTCTTTGGTATGCAAAAAACTACCTTTTTTATCAAAATGAGGGAAATGAAGGATTAGGAAATAATAATCGTCGTAACTATCAATTTTTGAACGCTGATTTACCGATTTACAATCTTCAATATCTAAAGGGTGAAAATAAAAGTTATCTTTTAAGTACTCAAGGTTTTCTTCAGTAGGATTAAGTACATGGTGCCATTTCAAGGTACCTATTTTAATAGTTTCAATCATAATCCCTCCCCTTTTAAATATTAATAAACTGATTTTTACATCCCGGTTTTTGTTTTTGTTGCACAAAAATAACAAAAATTATCAAAACTTTCCATTCAATAGAAAGGAATAAAAGCTTCTACTTAATTGGAATTTAACTTAAAAGAGCATAAAAGGTTTCAGAAAACATTTAATGATTGGATTCTTTCCACTCAAAACTTTTGATTAAGTGTTCAATATCTTGCTTTAGGAAATCAATAACCGGAGCTAGAGAGTCATTATTGGGAACAATATTAAAGTAAAGTGCTCCGCGTAAAAAATGATTCAAGCTATCCGTAACAAAAAACTGATAAGGGGAAGCTGCGCCACTTCCACTGATTTCGTATATTAAGCCAAAAACCCTCGCTTTTTTATTAATAATCAAACGATTATCAATAGCACTTGCCTTTGGAATATGTTTAAAAGCCATGGTACGACTATCCTCCATATATTTCACTAAATTGCCGTCCACCCTTTTATAACTGAGATGTAAACTCCCTTTAAAATCATTGAAATTAATATTTATCCAATTTTTTTCATGGGGTGAATTTTTATCTTGAGAAATAGATGAATACACAGGATAATCGAAACTAAAAGGGTAAATCGAATCAAGGTGACGATAGTTTTTTTCTGGTAAATCAATACGAAAGTATGCCCGTGGTTTAGGGAAATAGTCACTTCCACAAGCAATCAAACTATAAAAGCCAAGCAAAAATAATGCAAAGCGAAAAGCTTTTTTAAAATTCAAATTCCTCATGCTTTATTAACTTTCCTTTGGT
This sequence comes from Bacteroidales bacterium, assembly GCA_029938505.1. The sequence continues at coordinate 1,448 of JAOZUV010000412.1, forward strand.
AGGTTTATTGTAACCATGATTTCTTTAATTCGTCTTTTATCTACTGCCTCAATCATAAAAATGAAATTTTTAAATGCAATTTTTTCAGCCTTTTCAGGGATTTTTCCAATCAATTCCAGAATAAGACCCCCTAACGAATCCGAATCACCTTTAACATCGTCAAAAATATCATCATCAATATCAATGATTTTACAAAAATCATTGAGGGTTGTTTTGGCTTCAAACAAATACTTATTATCCTCAATTTTCTTAAAATGAACATCATCCTCACGACTGTCAAATTCATCGCTTATTTCTCCTACAATCTCCTCTAAAACATCTTCTAGGGTCACAATACCAGATGTCCCTCCATATTCGTCAGCAACTATAGCAAAATGGATTTTCTTATTCTGAAACTCTTTTAGTAAATCATTGATCTTTTTATTCTCGGGAACGAAAAAAGCTGGGCGAATTAAGTCCTGCCATTTAAAATCATTAGGCTTATCTAAATGCGGCAACATATCCTTAATGTAAAGCATTCCTTCTATCTTATCAATAGATTCTTGATAAACAGGAATACGTGAAAACCCCGATTCCAAAATTAGTTTATACAAATCATCAAAACGCATTTCCAGATCAATAGCTGTAACATCAGTTCTGGGTTTCATAATCTCGGTAACATCAATATCACCAAAACGTACTATGCCTTGCAGTATTTTTCGCTCTTCATCCTGAATATCATTATCAGTAGTAATATCAATGGCTTCCGATAATTCGCTTCTTGAAATTTGAGAGCCTTTTTTATGCGCTCTTTTATCAATAAAAGAAGTAGACTTAACCAAAACTGAACTCAGAGGATACAAAATCTTAATCAATAAATTTAATGGACGAGCCATAAATCGTGCAAAAGTCAAGGCCTGCTGAGAAGCATAAATTTTAGGCATAATTTCTCCAAAAAACAAAATCAATAATGTAATCACCACCACCTGAATAATAAATGCAAGTATTGGATAACTGTGCAGATTAAATATAAGAGTAGTGATATAAGTTGATAATATCACAATGGAAATATTCACAAAATTATTAGCGATAAGGATAGTGGCTAGTAAACGTTTGGGTATTTCTAATAAGGATTTTACGATATGGTCAGCTCCGCCTTTTTTAATTTTTGGATCGTCAAAATATGAATTTGACAAAGAAAAATACGCAATCTCTGAACCAGAAATCAAAGCCGATAAAAACAATAAAAAAACCAGAATAATCAAGCTTAATAAAGTCTCATAACTAAAGGAATTAAAAATCGAATCGGTAGTAACGAATGCCAACTCACGTATTGAGTCTAAATCAGGGTCTTCCAAAATTGTTTTTAATTTGTTGATTTACACATCA
>JAOZUV010000413.1:0-1296 GCA_029938505.1 Bacteroidales bacterium
ATCTTCATCTCGTGGATTATCAGAAGTAAGAATTACTTTATCACTTTTTTGACAGCACACTTTTGCCATCAATGGTCTTTTTGCCTTATCACGATTACCACCAGCTCCAACCAAGGTGATTAGCTGCTCATTCCCACTACGAATACTAGTAATAGTTTCGAGTACATTTTTTAATGCATCTGGAGTATGCGCATAATCAATAATAATAGAGATTCCTTCTTCGGAACGAAGCTGATCAAAACGACCTTCGGCTGGTTCAATGATACTCAGTTGTGTTAAAACTTCTAATTTATCCTCACCCAATAAAACGGCTGTAGCATATACGGCCATCAAATTGTAAGCATTAAATTTCCCAATTAAACGAACCCAAACAGTCTGATCTTCGATCTGTAATTGCAAACCATCAAACTGGTTTTCGATGATCTTACAATTGAAATCAGCAACTCCACGTAAGCCATAAGAATATTTTTCGGCCTTGGTATTTTGCTGCATAATCAAACCATTCTTATCATCCAAATTTGTTAATGTAAAAGCATCGGCAGACAAGCCATCAAAGAATTTTTTCTTGGCTGTGAGATAGGATTTGAAATCTTTATGATAGTCTAAATGATCGTGAGTAAGATTGGTGAAAACACCTCCGGTAAAATGTAAACCCGAAAGTCTGTCTTGATCAATGGCATGCGAACTTGCTTCCATAAAACAATAATCAACACCCTCATCAACCATCCGCAACAATAATTGGTTAATTTGAACAGCATCAGCAGTAGTATGAGTTGCCTTTATAACTTCATCATTTATGCGGTTTTCAATGGTTGATAATAATCCAACTTTATATCCCAAATTGCCAAACAAACGGAAAAGCATGGAAACTATCGTTGTTTTACCATTGGTTCCGGTAACCCCAATTAATTTTAATTTCTCCGAAGGATGATCAAAAAGCTCAGCAACCAAAAACCCCATTGCCAGTTGCGAGTTCTTAACTTTTAAATAAAGGACTTCATTCAAAATTTTAGATGGTAATTTTTCGCAAATAATGACTACTGCACCCAACTGAATAGCTTTGTCAATAAATTTATGACCATCTACCTGAGTGCCATTCACAGCCACAAACAAAGATCCTTGCTCAACCAATCTAGAATCAAAAACAATTTTTCTGATAACTGGATTCGCCGAACCAATGGATTCAACAATTTCGATGGCAGTTAATATGTCGTTTATATTTTTCAATACTCTAGTTTGATAAATTCAATGTTATTTTCATTCCTTGTTTTACACTTGTTACAGCACGTAAGGATT
>JAOZUV010000413.1:1306-2804 GCA_029938505.1 Bacteroidales bacterium
TGAGACCAATCCACGACCGATAATATTTACACTTAAGCCTGCTTTTTCCAAAAGATAAATTGCATCACGTGTTCCCATTCCTCTCACATTTGGAACCTTAGAAGCATCCATTGAAAGAGTGATTAAATCAATATTTGTTGAATCAGCTTTGAAAGAAGACCACTCTGAATATTTCTCCAAACTTGTTTGATAATTAAAGCTTTCGTATAAAGTTTTTAGGTCATCGGTTTTCCCTTTACCTTGAAGCGATTGATTTTTCTTAGTAGCCCAATAATTTTCGCGCGCTTGAATATCAAGTTGGGTAGCATATACTTTATTTGCAATTTCTTTGAAAACCGGAGCAGCTACTGAACTACCATAAATGCGACCTTTTGTTGGATTATTGACAACTATAATACACGAATATTTTGGATCATCAGCGGGGAAATAACCTACGAAAGAGGCATTATAATCTGATTTATTATAACCCTGACTCCCTTTTGCTATTTGAGCTGTACCAGTTTTACCAGCAATTTTATATACCGTATTTTTTAGTGTTAAACTAGCTGTTCCTCTTTGTACAACACCTTCCATAATTGACTTCAAAGAATCAATAGTTTTACGAGAACAAATTGATTTATTGATTACTTCTGTTTTAAATAACTCTAACACTTTTCCACCTTGTCTGATCTCTTTCACAAACATGGGTTTAACCATTCGTCCATCATTGGCAACAGCATTGTAAATACTAAGCACTTGCAAAGGAGTCATCAATAATTCATAACCAATTGACATCCATGGTAAGCTTGTACCATACCACCTATCTACTTGGGAAGGATTTTTGATAAGCGGTTTTCCTTCACCCTGAATTTCAATTCCAAGTTTTTTATTTAGTGGAAGATCATAAATGAATTGTATATAGTCCTCTGGATTATCCTTATAAGCCTCATTAATAAGTTTAGAAATCCCAACATTGGATGACATTTCAAAGGCTTTTCTTGCAGTTATAAAACCATCACCAATCACATGATCATCTTTCATGGTTTGGTTGTAGAAGCGGGTGTATCCTTTTCCTGTTTCAACGGTGTCTGTCAAGGTAAATTTTTTCTGTTCGAGCCCTGCCATCATCGAAATCAATTTAAAGGTTGAACCAGGCTCTACACTCTGTCCTACGGCAAAATTGTAAGACTCATTATAAGTATCTGTTAGCGAATCATAGCGCAGATTTGCAATGGCTTTAATATGACCCGTAGCCACTTCCATTAAAACAGCACAACCCTGAAAAGCACCATGATCCATCAAATGTTCTTGTAAAGCATTTTCTGCAACATCCTGTAAGTGAATATCAATAGTTGTAATAATATCTTTTCCATCAATCGGCTGAATATCATTTTCATCATTCACAGGAATCCAATCTCCATTATTCACACGGCGTTTTAATTGTTTCCCATTTACCCCTTGAATAACATCTGCATAAGCACCTTCTAAGCCTACAAATACATTTTGTTTGATATTTTTA
>JAOZUV010000414.1 GCA_029938505.1 Bacteroidales bacterium
AATGATATTATTGGCGATGCTGCACTTGATCCTACAACAGTAACTTTAGATCCATTAACAGCCCCTGACCCATTAACTGAAGGTACCTTTACTGTTGATCCAATTACGGGTTTAGTGACATTTACACCAGTTACGGACTTTTTAGGAACAGTTATTATTGATTATACTGTTTGTGACTTGAATGGCCTTTGTTCAACGGCAACAATCACTGTGGGTGTAGATACTGATGGAGATGGTTGTTATGACGATGTGGATGATTATCCAAATGATCCTGACCGTTGTTTTGATAATTATTATCCTGCAGGAGGAAATGGTACTCTTGCCTATGAAGATTTATGGCCTGGTAAAGGTGACTATGATTTTAATGATTTGATTCTTGACTATCGATTTAAAACGGTTACCAGTGGATCAAATTACATAGTTGAAACATTTGCCACTTTCACTATAAAAGCTTTCGGAGCTTCCTATGAAAACGGTTTTGGTTTCCAATTTGCAAATGATAATATTGCCGATATAGATATTCTTTCTGTTTTAGGTTCTAACTTACAAGAAGGATTTATCAGCCTTGCAGCAAATGGCATAGAAAATGCTCAGTCAAAACCAACCATCATTGTCTATGATAATGCTTTTAATATTATGGAACATCCAGGTATGGGAACTGGTGTCAATACGGAAACATGGGCTCCATATGTTAATCCAGAGACTTTGGATATTTATATATCATACAAACAAAATACATATACTTTAACTGACTTAGATATTCCAAATTTCAACCCATTTATTATTGTAAATCTGCAAAGAGATGTTGAAGTTCACTTGCCTGATTATCTTCCTACTGATCTTGCAGACCAATTAATATTTGGTACTATTGAGGATGATTCAGATCCTGTCAGTGGGAAGTATTACAAAACTGTAAATAATTTACCGTGGGCAATTAATATAGCTGAACAATTTGAGTATCCTATTGAAAAGGCTGATATTTCAACTGCATATTTAAAATTTATTGAATGGGCCGAAAGCGGTGGTGTTGATTTTTCTAATTGGTATAGAGATTTACAAGGTTATCGTAATCCAAATGTGATTTATTAATATAAAGGAAAAGAGCTCCCAAATTTCGGAGCTCTTTTTTTTGATGAACAGTTTATTTATTTTTCTTCTTTCATGATCACCCCTTTGTTTTTCTTCCCATCAATTTTTACGATTAATGGTTTTTTAAAACGAATATGTCGGATAAATTCATCTTCATGAATGGCTTCAAAATTTGATAGGTATTCTAAGTCGTAGAAGCCATCATTAATGTATGGATTAATAGTAAAATACCCTACTCTGAAAGAGGTTAAATTTTGAAAAAAGTGAGTGCCTTGACTTGGATCGATTCGATAATTTTCTAAGCCTGATTCAACAATAACACGAGCTGCTGATATTTGTGGCCATTTAACGGGTATTCCTAACCAAGGATCACTGGAACCCCAACGCCCGGGTCCAACCAAAATATAATGATGATTATTTTTTAGGAATTGTTCGTTAATTTCACCAACTCTTGTTGCAATCTCTTGATTTCTGGCTGAATCAAATGACTCAGGTTTTACATACACAAAATCATACAGATTTTTTATTATGCCATTACCAAGTGCAGTATTGGTTGAAATGATGGTGTTTTCTAGTTTAATTTTAGAAAGATTTTCATTAATCGTTTCGTTATTATCAACGATAGGACGGATTTGAAGTAGATTGAATATTTTAGGTTCTCCTTTGGGGCGGTTTAGTTCAACGGCAAATTCTATCTCAATAGGTTTGCCCATTTCTTTTTGTCCGATTGCTAAAACGTCTTCTAATATTTTTGCAAGGGGAAAAGTTTCATGTTTTAAAATGTTTGAAAAAGTAATGAGTTTTTTTCCTTCATAATTCCCTCCATCTCTGATAATATTATTTTGAAAATCATAAGTGGAGGCAATGTGTTTGATAGAATTGTCTTTTTCGGCTTCGGTAATCCGCAATTTTTTCAAATTATTGGCATCATCAGTAGTAGCTTTAAAGTGGAGTGGGTCAAGGTCGAGTGCGAAAAATGTTTTTTGGGTTTGCTGCAAAGTCATATCCGGACTACTAGTCTGCAAAATTTTCTTTGGGAATTTGGGTGAAAAACGTAATGTTTGTCCACCATCTACTATATATTTTCCTAAGCCAAGGGCAATATTTACGATACCATCTTCCGATTTTTCTGGCTCAATGGGGTAAAAATTAATTGAGCGACCTACACCCGAAAAAGTGGGATAAAATTTATCACCATAAGTCTCGCCACATACTTCTTGTAAAACAATACCCATTTTTTCTTCATCCATGACATTTAATGTTGCTGCCATATATGATTTGCTATCCTTAAAGAAAGCAGAAGCATAAACACTCTTGATAGCATTGCTAAGAATCTCAATCATCAAACGATCGTCATCTACAACGTTTGGGATCATATAGGTTGAGTAAATGCCAGCGAAGGGCTGGTAGTGGCTATCTTCGAGTAAGCTTGAGGAACGTATAGCAATAGGTTTTTTTGCGAAAGAAATGAAGGTATACAAATCTTCGTGGATACGGAAAGGAAGGCGGGCTTTTACAAAATGTTCTAAAATATCTTGATCACTTTTTTTTGATAAAGCTATTTTATATAAATCATTCTCCTCCATAAATTCATCAAAAACATCGGTACTGAGAACAACTGTTCGAGGAATGGTGATTGCAACTCCATCGTATTTATCAAATAACTGATTTCGTTTAATAAGTGAGTCCAGAAAAGCTAAGCA
>JAOZUV010000045.1:0-1770 GCA_029938505.1 Bacteroidales bacterium
TAATTTTTGACTGTATTGTAATGGTTCATCTCCAATTTCATGATACGAGGAAAACTCATTTGCTACAACAAATGAGTTTGTTTTTCTTTTATAACCACGACTTAAAGTTGCAACTTTAAATTCTTTTTGGAGTAATCGGATTAAATACTCAATATGGGGTGTTTTTCCTGTGCCTCCGTAAGAGAGGTTTCCAACTGATATTACAGGTATTTTAAAGCTTTCAGAGGGCAAAATATGCCAATCAAAAAGCTTGTTTCTTAATTGCGTTATTAGGCCGTAAACGCAAGCAAATGGAAACAATAATACCCTGAGAATGTTCACGACTTAAATTTACAAAGTATTTTTAGATATTCAATGCCTTGATATGTAATATTTTGCTATTATATGGTTTCATTTGAAACTTAAATTTGATTTTAATGTATATTTGATTTGAAAATATTAATTATGAAGATAAAAGAAATTATATCATACCTTGAAGAATTTGCACCTTTATCGCTACAGGAATCCTATGATAATGCAGGATTGATTATTGGGCATTCTGATGAGGAAGTTAGTCAGGCTTTGATTTGTTTAGATATAACTGAGAGAAGCTTAGATGAGGCTATCCACAATAACTGCCAGTTGATTATTTCGCATCATCCTATAATTTTTAAAGGCCTAAAAAAAATAACGGGGAGCAATCTAGTAGAACGACTCGTTATAAAAGCCATAAAAAATAATATTTCAATATATGCTATTCATACTAATTTGGATAATGTATTGGATGGTGTAAATGCCAAAATAGCGGAGAAACTTTGCTTGAAAAATAATAAAATACTTCAAAGTCGTAAGGGTTTGTTAAAAAAGCTTGTTACATTCTGCCCAATTGAACAAGCTGAAAAAGTTCGTAATGCCCTATTTAAAGCTGGTGGGGGAAATATTGGAAATTATGATTCCTGTTCTTTTAGTACCGAAGGCAAAGGCACTTTTCGAGCCAATGAAAAGGCCAATCCTTTTGTTGGTGAGAAAAATAGTTTGCACACTGAGATAGAAGATCGTATCGAAACTATTTTTCCATCCTATAAGGAAAGTTTAGTGCTGAAAAGTTTGTTCATTACGCATCCGTACGAAGAGGTTGCTTATGATATTTATCCTTTAGATAATGCATTTGCGAATGTAGGTTCTGGGATTATTGGGGAATTAGAAAATGAAATTACAGAAGAAGAATTTTTGGAAAAACTTAAATTTAAATTTAAAACCGGCTATATTCGACATTCAGAATTTTTAAATAAAAAAATTAAAAAAGTTGCTATTTGTGGAGGCTCAGGTTCCTTCCTTATTCAATCGGCTAAGATGGCTGATGCTGATGTTTTTGTAAGTGCGGATATTAAATACCATGATTTTTTTGAAGCGGACAGAAACATTTTGATTGCTGACATTGGACATTTTGAAAGTGAACAGTTTACAAAAGAATTAATCTGTAGTATTCTTACAAAAAAAATTCCTACCTTTGCACTCCGAATTTCGGAGATGGAAACAAATCCCGTTAAGTACTTTTAAAATTTATAAATCAATATAATTATGGCAAAAGCTGCAGCTAAAGCTAAAAAGGGCAAAGAGAAAAAAGCAAACATCGAAGCGACTCCTGAATCTCAAATAAATACTACTAAAGATGCTGATGATAGTAATCAGGTTAGTATTGAACAAAAACTCCGCGCTTTATATACTTTGCAACAAATTGATTCGCAGGTAGATAAAATTAGAATTGTACGTGGCGAGTTACCTCTTGAG
>JAOZUV010000045.1:1780-9990 GCA_029938505.1 Bacteroidales bacterium
TGTCGAAAAGCAAACAGCGATGACTTCTAGTTTAGCTATGATCAAGAAGTATGAAGAACAGCAGATGAATGTTCGTAATAATCGTGAATATGATTCATTGACAAAAGAAATTGAATTCCAGAATCTTGAAATTCAATTATGCGAAAAAAGAATCAAAGAATATTCGTTTAAACTCGAAGCTATTAAGGCTGATGTTGCAAAATCGCAGATTTCACTTGATGAACGTAAAGAAGATCTTCAAATCAAAAAAAGTGAACTGAAAGATATTATTGCTGAAACTGAAAAGGATGAAAAAGAGTTGTTAGGAAAATCACAAAAAAATCAACATTTTGTCGAAGATAGATTGGTTGTGGCTTATCAGCGTATTCGTAAAAATGCTCGTAATGGTTTGGCTGTTGTACAAATTGAACGTGATGCTTGTGGTGGTTGTTTCAATAAAATTCCGCCTCAACACCAACTGGATATTCGTATGCATAAGAAAATTATTGTTTGTGAATATTGTGGACGTATACTTGTTGATGCTGGTATTGTTGAAGAACTTTCAAATCAGTAAAATAAACAATAAAATATATAAAGAGGGCTTGAGTTTTCAAGCCCTTTTTTTTATATTAGCTGATAAATGCTTTGGGAATGCGAAAATTAACGATTATAATTTTATTTTTTTTCTTAGTGACAAATTCAGTCGATGCTCAGCATTTTGCTTTTTCAAAGAATTGTAAAAATGCTTATCTAAACTTTACAGCTTTAGAATTTGAAAAAGGTAAGCAGTTTCTTGAAGTTGAGAGAATTCATAATCCTGATAATGTAATGCCCGTTTTACTTAAAAATTATTTTGATTTTTTGAAAGTAATCATTGGGGAACAAGTGCAAGATTACGAATTGTTTAAAGATTTTAAAAGAAAACGTTTTAGAGCAATTCGCTCAGCAGATAAAAATTCACCCTATTATTTGTATGCTTTGGCAAACTTAAATCTTCATTATGCCTTCGCACGAATTCGCTTTAAAGATTATTTTACAGCCTTATTTGAAATAAAAAGAGCTTTTCATTTATTAGAGCGAAATGTTGAAAAATATCCCGATTTCCTTCCAAATTATATTGGTTTTGGATTGTTACACACGATGGTTGGAAGTATTCCTAAAAATTATAGGTGGGTTTCATGGTTGGCTTCGATGGATGGAACAGTTGATCAAGGTTTCAATGAATTATTTATGGTTTTAGAAAAAGCTCAGAATAATCCGGAATATGAGTATTTATTAAATGAAACGGCATTTTTTCTAACTTTTTTGGAGATGAATATTAGTTCCGATCAAGCCAATGCAGAGAAGCTGATGAGTACATTAAATAAAGAAACCAACGATCAACCTTTAATTGTTTTTGCCAAACTGAGTATTTTAAAAAAGATGGCTCGTACTGAAGAAGCTATTAAAATTTTAGATGAATATCACCAATCTGAAACATCTTATCCTTTTCATTATCTAACCTATTTGCGAGGACTTTTAAATTTGAATCGGCTTGATTTATCAGCTAATAATTATTTTCAAAAATATTTGGATGAATTTAAAGGTGGAAGTTATGTGAAGTCTTCTTACCAAAAAATGGCTTGGTTCGCGCTTATTCAGGGTGATGAGTTAAAATATAAGCAACTGATTTCATTTTGTAAGATAAAGGGGAATGATAATCTGGATGGTGATAAACAAGCCGAAATAGAAGCCGATAAAAAAGAGATTCCTCAAAGTGATTTATTAAAAGCCCGCTTATTATATGATGGAGGTTATTTTTTACGGTCATTAAATATTTTAAGTGATTTGAATTTAATTATTTCTGAATTTAACCAAACAGAGCTGGCTGAGTATTATTATCGTATAGCTCGTAACCATCAAGGACTGGAGGATTTTGAGAAAGCTAATATTTACTTTAAAAAGGCCATTGAAAAAGGTAAAGATTTGTCAGATTATTATGCTGGGAATTCTGCTTTACAATTGGGATTGATATACGAAAATCAGCAAGAATATAAAGCCTCGAAGTTTTATTATGAAACCTGCCTTGATCTTAATTTTAAGACCTATAAAAGAAGTTTAGATGTAAAAGCAAAAGCCGGATTAAGCCGGATTGAAACAAAAAAAGGAGCTGAATAAGCTCCCTTTTTTAATTTAATAGTTTAGATATTTAGAATCTTGTTCCAAGTGTGAACAATAAGTTTGTATTTTTATTGGTAGTTGTAAATGGATTTGCAGCTACACCTCCATAATTATAAAAGCTTCCTTCGTTGTCAGTTTCAGAATATATCCAGGCAACATCAAAATAGAAATTACCTTCTCTATATCCAAAACCCAAAGAATAAGATGATCTTTCACCTTTACCATCATCGTTTTTATATGGGCTTCCATAAAGGCTATACCCCCCTCTAAAGGCGAAGTTCATAAATTTCCATTCGGTACCTAAACGGATGTTACTTGTTGATTGATACAAGAACTTGATGTCTTCATTTTCTTCCATAAAATTATAATCTTCTATATTAAATTTTGCTGATGAATAATCAACATATTCATAATCAAGACTGATTAAACCATAAGTATTAAAGATTAATGCAACACTACCAATTGCTTTCATTGGCGTACTTAGATGATATTCGTAATATCCATCTGGAGAGTCGATAGAAGCATCATTAAAATCTGTTTGCATTGATGTCAACCACTCATCATTCATTTCGTAATAATAAGTAGGCGTATGAATAGCGGCTCCAAATCGAAGCATGTTGTTGGCTTTGTATATCATTCCTAATTTTAAATTAATGCCATAACCTTTAGTATCTAAATAGTCATTAATGCTTGCACTGGCGTATTCATAGTCTTCAATGTTGTCGCTCAAGGCATCTTCAGTATAGGATGTAATTTCGTGATAGTCGAGTATAGGAAGACCAATTGTGGCACCTATATATAGTTTATCGTCGTAATTACCACCAAAGGTTAAAGCAATTTCGTTTAATGAACCCCAGCTTTGAATTATTTTTGATTGTTGAACTCCACTAGCAGGACCATTACCAATATATTCTCCAGGAGAGTTCCATTCATCAAAAAGAAAAGCAAACCATGCAGGATTTAAATCAAAAGCATGAATGCTATTCGGATTGCTGTTTTCAATATCTGCAATTGAGTATCCGTCAGCTAAAGCAGCATACATATCACCAATCGTATTTGTTGTATTTGAACCAGAAATGTAGGTAAGATTATCAAAGTTTTTCAGCACGTTATAACTAATCCCAAATTGAAAGTTTGATAAACTCCCTCTTGTTGGTATATTAAAATTGTCATTGGTTATTACGATACCAGCACTACTTATTGTGAAGTCGTTTTCTGTGTTTCTGTTTAATTCAGAATTATAACGAGCGGTGTTTTTGTTTTTTAAAAATGATGCTGTGAATGAAGCATCCGAACGACGATATAACCCTATACCAGCAGGATTGTAATTAAAACTAGAAATATTTCCTCCTAAGGCACCAAAGGCACCACCCATACTCATAAATCGAGCATCTCCATTATGAGTTAGGTTTGAGTATCGGAGAGCATCCGCAGCTCCCTGCGAAAATCCTACGATTGTGAATAGTCCTAATAATGAAGTTATAATAATTTTTTTCATTTGTCTAATTTTTTTGTTTTTTTGAATGAGATAATGCTTATGCGCACTCAATAATCTTTAAAATGTTAAAACATTATGTCAGACATAAATGAGTAAATTAACTCACTTATGTCTGACAGATTAAGAATTATTATTTTTTACGACTTCCTCTTGAACTACTACCTGATGAACGAGAGACTGAGCTTCCAGAGCTACTAGAGCGAGATGGACTTGAAACTGATCTTGAGCTTGAACCAGAACTTCTTGAACTACTTGATTTGCTTGGAGTAGAATAAGATTTAGAATTTGATGATCGAGATGGTGATTTGTATCTCTGACTCGATGATCTTGTTGGAGTCGAATAATTTCTAGATGATTTTGTTGGAGTCGAATAACTTTTAGTCCGACTAGGGTTTGTTACCACTCGCCTAACAGTTCTTGTACCAGTTGCCTTAGCTCTATTCTGAGTACTTTGAGGTAACTGATATTCTCTGCTTGTTCCAGATGTACGACTACTTGGAGTAGTATAGGTTTTTGGCTTACGATATCTAACAATTGATTTTTCCTGACTTCTTGGATTAATTACTCCAGATTTTGTTAAACGTTCGCGGCTTGACGATTCTCTTTTTTGAGTATAAGTGCTATTAACCGTATTTTTTAGGTTAGGTGCTCTTAGTGTTTTATTTCTGTTTGTACTTTTATCAATTACTCTATCACCTCTTTTTGAATCAAGTTGAGGATCATATGTTGCACTGCCTCTTGATACAGAAGATGATTTTAAGCCTCTACTTGCAGAAGCTGCTTGGTTTGAATCAAAATCGTTTCTACCTCGATTAGTACGATGTCCATAGTACCGTGAATTATTATTTGAGTTATGGTGGTTTACAGCTTTGTTACCATAGTTATAATAGTCATATCCATATCCATAACCATAATAATTGTAACGATCCCAGTAATTATTGAAAAATGCATTGGGAGAATAAAAATTTATTGGCAAACTCCAATTCATATAAAATCCATTATACAATGACCATCCTAAATCCCAGGAATTGTAACCAGAGTATCCTGGATAATAAGAATAAAAGAATGGATCGTAGTGTCCATAATAATTATATCTCCATGGTCTGTGAAATGAATTAATACGAGAAGAATAATCAAATCCGTAATTGTCATATTCATATTCGTAATATGGTTCTTCATCAATAATTTCTTCTATGTAAATTACCGAATCTCCTTCATAATAAACGGTATCTTTTTTGTAGTATTCCTGCGCTGCTTTGCGACTGCTCTCATCTTCTCTTACTTTATCAACATATATAGTATGGTTGTTATCAGAGTATGTTTTTCTTTTTTCTGCATATCTTGGTGTGCGATAATTGGAATTATCTTCAGTAACCATGACTTTCATTTCAGAGCTTGAAGCTCCTCCATAAATCTCGTCATCATAAGCAGATGAAGTAAACTGAGACGTAGAACAGGACGCTAGTAGTAGGATAGAGATAATCATAAATCCAAATAGTGCTTTCATAGTATGGTCCTCCTTTGATTGTTTTATTATATGTTTAGATGTCATCATTATTTTATTTATTTTTGCCACATTAAATATACAAGAAAATAAGCAAATACTATACCAAAACAAGAAATGGCTAAAAATTTTACAACACGATCAGAAAATTATTCACAGTGGTATAACGAGTTGGTAGTTAAAGCCGATTTAGCTGAGAATTCAGCTGTTAGAGGCTGTATGGTGATAAAACCTTATGGTTATGCAATTTGGGAAAAAATGCAAGCTGCATTAGATAAAATGTTTAAAGATACGGGTCACCAAAATGCATACTTTCCATTGTTTATACCTAAATCCTTCTTCAATAAAGAAGCTGCTCATGTTGAAGGTTTTGCTAAAGAATGTGCGGTTGTTACTCATTATCGTTTGAAAAGTGTTGAAGGTGGTGGCATCGAAGTTGATGAAACCGCTAAATTGGAGGAAGAATTAATTGTTCGACCTACTTCCGAAACTATTATTTGGGATACCTATAGGAAATGGATCCAGTCGTATCGCGATTTACCCATTTTAGTAAATCAGTGGGCTAATGTTGTACGTTGGGAAATGCGTACCCGTTTATTTCTGAGAACAACTGAATTCTTATGGCAAGAAGGACATACGGCCCATGCTACACGTCAGGAGGCTATTGATGAAACAAAAACTATTTTGGATGTTTATGGCAGTTTTGCTGAAAACTGGATGGCTGTACCCGTTCTTAAAGGATTAAAAACAGAGAGTGAAAAATTTGCCGGAGCTATTGATACTTATTGTATTGAAGCATTGATGCAAGATGGAAAAGCACTCCAGTCAGGAACCTCTCATTTTCTTGGGCAAAATTTTGCCAAAGCTTTTGATGTAAAATTTGTATCAAAAGAAAATAAACAAGAATATGTATGGGCAAGTAGTTGGGGCGTTTCTACTCGATTAATGGGAGCTTTGGTAATGGCTCACTCTGATGATAAAGGTTTGGTTTTACCTCCAAAATTAGCTCCAATTCAGGTGGCTATTGTTCCAATTTATAAAACGGAAGAACAGTTGAAACAAATTTCTGAAAAAGTCAATACCATAAGAGCTGCATTGGAAGCCAAAGGAATTAGCGTGAAATTTGATGATCGCGATACTTATAAGCCCGGATGGAAATTCTCAGAATATGAATTTAAAGGTGTTCCTGTGCGTTTAGCAATGGGTCCTCGCGATATGGAAAATGGAACCATTGAAGTGGCGCGAAGAGATACTTTGACAAAAGAAATTCTTCCATTGGAAGGGATTGAAGATGCTATAGAGGCTTTGCTAAATGAAATTCAAGATAATCTGTTCAATAAGGCGCATAAATTTAGAGAAGAACATACTTATACAGTTGATACTTGGGATGAGTTTAAGAAAAAGATTGAGGCAGGTGGTTTTGTAATGGCTCATTGGGACGGTACTCGTGAAACGGAAGAGAAAATTAAAAATGAAACCAAAGCAACCATTCGAACCATTCCTTTAAATAATTTACAGGAAGCTGGGAAATGTGTTTTTACCGGAAATCCTTCGAAAGAAAGAGTGGTTTTCGCTAAAGCGTATTAATATTCTAGAGGTCAAACTTGTTAATCTAAATAATTTTCAATAAAATTGCATAAGTATTTTTATTGAAGTGAAATTATAGTGCTTTCTACTCCCCTAAACACTATATTAATTTTTAATTTATGAGACAATTACCATTATTTAAATTTGCTTGGTTCAATGATTTTGATGGAGATATAAGTAAATTGGCAAATATCGCAGTTGCTGAAAGTTGGAATTATAAAAATAATCCTTCAAAAGTTAAGAAATACCCAATACTAAATAATTATATTCACCATACATATATAAAGATTGAGGAAGAAGGAAAAGTTGAGTTTGAAAGTGATTATTGTTGTTTTGATACTGGACTTGTTACACCTAACCAAGAAGAAATATTTGCCTTTTTTGAAAAGAATAAAAAGCCCAAAACTACCATCAAATGGTATTTTAAGGAGTTTATGAAGAGAAGTGATAGGGAATTAATGAAATTTTCAAAATTGCCTGAGCCAGTAAATTTTTACACTAATGCATCTGATTTAATATATGATATAAACTTAGAATTTAGATTAAATATTGACCATATTATTATTGATAATAAAGAAAGATTTCCAGAACCTTATAAATCCATGGAGAATCATCAATTAATCATTCTTATTCAAGGTGCAATTGAAGACTCAAAAAAAAGAATCAGAAGGAATTATAAGACTTCTATCCCTCAGTATTTTAAAGAAAAGATCCAATTATTAATACCTTTATGTTTGAAATCTAAAGAAAATGCTGACCTTGCATTGGTAATTGAAAAAGAAAACAGTATTTATAGAGCTACAACATGTTTAACACTTGATATGGCTTATAATAATGCTAGGTTAGTTGCAAAACCTGATGATGCATGGTTAATTCCTTAGCTATATTTTAGATAATTAAAATATTTTTTTAATTATTTTGTAAATTTTAGTAACTAATTATATATATTTGCAGTATAATATTCTTGAAGAGATTTTTTCTCTAAAAGATTTTTTACTTTAAAAGATCATTTACTTAAAAGATATACCCGCTTATATGTATTATATAAGTGGGTTTTTTTATTCCTATTGTTTTTTCTCTCAACACTAAATTCCTATCTTTGATTTAAAGTATTTTATTATTATGGATGAACGATTATTGGCGTTCAAGCGCTTACTTGATATAATGGATGAATTACGGGCACAATGTCCATGGGATCAAAAGCAAACCCTCGAAAGCCTTCGTTATCTTACCATTGAAGAAACCTATGAATTATCAGATGCCATACTTGAAAAAGATATGGATGCGATTAAAAAGGAGTTGGGTGATTTAATGCTTCATTTGGTTTTTTATGCCAAAATTGGGTCGGAGAAAAAAGCCTTTGATATTAAAGATATATTGGATTCAATCTCTGAAAAACTAATTTTTCGTCATCCACATATTTATAGCGATGTTAAGGTTGAAAATGCTAAGGATGTAAAAGATAATTGGGAGAAGCTAAAA
>JAOZUV010000415.1 GCA_029938505.1 Bacteroidales bacterium
TTTGTATTTGGACGAATGGCAGCTTCCACATTTTTAACATCCGAACTATCAACAAAGCTTGCTTCAACACCAAATTTTGGATAAATAGTTTCCAATACACCACGTGAAGGTCCGTACATTGAATCTGTACAAACAACATGATCACCTTGACCAAGGTAACTCATATAAACTGTATTTACAGCTCCCATACCCGAAGCAGTAGCAACACCACCGAATCCATTTTCAAGATCAGCCATTGTATTTTCTAAATCAGCTATGGTAGGATTACCTATACGTGTATAAATATATCCATCGCTTTCGCCCGAAAAACACTGAGCACCATGCTGAGCACTTTTAAAACTAAATGTTGATGTTTGGTAAATTGGTGTAACAGCACTTCCTTTTTCGTCTTTAATGCCACCACTATGAATTAGTTTTGAATTAAATCCTGCTTTTTTAACGTCCATTTTATGTTTAATTTTGTTGTGTTATATTTTTTGCAAATATAGCTTTTATATCAATATGAGAATTTGAAGCCTCTTTACTTTAAGCTTATTTAGAACTTATTTAGAATCGTATAAAAACTAGCCCTATGAATAAAGAAAGATGCCATTGGCCAGGAGCCGATGAATTAATGCTAAAATACCACGATGAAGAATGGGGCGCACCCCTTCACGATGATGACAAACTTTTTGAATTCATAGTTTTAGATGGATTTCAGGCTGGCTTAAGCTGGAAAACCATACTACATAAACGTGAAAGTTTCAGAAAGGCTTTTGATCATTTTGATGCCCATAAAATCATTCATTATTCAGAAGAAAAAATAGCTGAACTATTACAAAATGCTAGCATCATTCGAAATAGACTTAAAATCAGAGCTACCATAACTAATGCTATTGCCTATCTAGAAACACAAAAAGAATTTGGCAGCTTCGACAACTATATATGGCAATTTACAAATCACAAGATTATTGACAATAAATTAAGCTCAATTGGAGATATGCCTGTTACATCAGCCGAATCCGATGCCATGAGTAAAGATCTAAAAAAAAGAGGGTTCAAATTTGTGGGTTCAACTATTTGCTACGCATTTATGCAAGCAGCTGGAATGATTAATGATCATACAACAAATTGCTTTCGATATAAAGAAGTTTAAAAATTTAAGGCTTGCTACTGATAGTAACAAGCCTTAGTTTTTTATTCAATGGCTAATTAAAAAGGCCAAAAATTATTATCATTCCAAATTTCTTCTTTCAAATCTTCATTTAAACGATGCAATAAATGATGATGCGTTTTTTCCCAATCAGCTAACATTTGATACATTGCCTTTTCGTTAGAATCCGTTGCAGCTTCTGCTCGACTTGAATATATTTCAATAGCACGATTTTCAAAATCAATAGCGGCAGATATTGCAGCAGCTTCAAAACTTGCGGCTGTAATCTGTTCTTTAATTTCTTTTGTCAAAATTTCAACTACAGCGGTATCATCCACTTGAGTAGAAGTCTCATTTTTCAAAAACTCATTATTTTTTTCATAATTTGCAAACTGACGAGATAAGAAATTAATATGCTCATCTTCTTCTTCGGCCATCATTGTAAAAATTTTACGAACGGCTGCACTACCTGTTTGCTTGGCAATTGTTGAATAAAATGCTTTTCCTCTTCTCTCAAGAAGTATAGCAGTTTTTAAAATATCTGTTGCTGATTCTTGTCCCATAATCTTTTATTTAAGTATTAGAGTATCGATATATCTATTTACAAAGTTAATAGATTTTGTTCTCACATACAACAAACAGCCAGATGTATTCTCTTTAGAAAAAGCAAGATATTCATTATGGCAAAGCAAAAGAAATGAATATATTTGTAGTAAGATGAAGGATATGGATTTTAAAAAAATATTGGAAAATTTATTTGAAAATTGGGCAAAAGGAAAAATGACTTCGTTTAAGCCAATTAATAGTGCAGGTTCAAACCGTAAATATTTTCGAATAGCTGGAGAGAACAAAACTGCTATTGGTGTTTTTAATGAAGATACAAAGGAAAACTTAGCTTTTATTCAATTCAGCAAAAGCTTTCGTCAAACAAAACTTCCAGTCCCAGAACTATACATTTGCGGAAACGATAACACAACATATTTATTAGAAGATTTAGGTGATCAATCTTTATTTGATCTACGGATAAACGAACCAACTAATTTAGTTTCAGAAACGACTCTTGATTATTATAAAAAATCCTTAAGCGAATTACTCAAATTCCAATTCATCTCAAAAGATAAAATTGATTTTAGTTATTGCTATCCACGGGCATCTATGGATAAACAATCGATTTTATGGGATTTGAATTATTTTAAATATTATTTTCTTAAACCCAAAAACATTCTCTTCGATGAACAAAAGCTGGAGAATGATTTCCACAAGCTAATCAATATTCTTTTAGACGCTGATCAGGACTATTTTATGTATCGTGATTTTCAAGCCCGAAATATTATGATACATAATAACAAACCCTATTTCATCGATTACCAAGGAGGAAGAAAAGGGGCTTTACAATATGATTTAGCATCGATTCTTTATCAGGTTAAAGCCCAATTGCCTAATACAATTAGGAAAGAATTAATTGAGTATTATTTAAATGAACTTACCAGATATTCCGGTTTATCTAAGGAAAGCTTCATGACCCATTTTTATCCCTATGTTTTTATTCGTCTAATTCAGGTTATGGGAGCTTATGGTTTCAGGGGCTTGATCGAAAAGCGAAGTCATTTTATTGAGAGCATTCCATTAGCAATTAAAAGTTTGAAAGACTT
>JAOZUV010000416.1 GCA_029938505.1 Bacteroidales bacterium
AAATAAACGAATATTTGATGCAACACGTATAATACATAACATCCAATCCGTCTTCATCTTTAACTACTGTTATCTTAAAATCGATGTCATCTACAACACAATCTTCGTTATTATCATAATCCTCTAACTCTTCCAAGTATATATTGACATTCTTTTCTAAAACGTGTCGTTTCACTTCTTCAAATATGTGTATTACGTGTCTTCTCATATATCCTCACCTTTATTTAGTTAGCAACCCTTGGTGCTGTCAAAAATCTAATGTTATATTTTTCTGTTTCTCTATCGATTAACAATGGAAAATTAGTTTTAAGATGAAATGTTAAATCTCCTTCCTTAACTTCTGATAACATTTTAATGAGTGGGTTTGCAAATTTTGCAGTTTCTCCTGCTACAGTCCCTTCACTATCTATGTTATATGTGAATTTGTACTTTCCACTATTAGAAATTTTAACCCCATTAGAGACACTTTCAAATGTGATTGTCGAATCTTTATTTGTTGTCGCATCTTTTAGAAATTCTTGAAGAGTTTCTCCTGTAAGTTTAAAAGTTGTTGCGTGTTCTAATGTTGGCATTGGATTCATCACTGGAACAAATTTTTCATCTACTAATTCGAATTCTAATGTTTTATTTTTCCCTTTTGCAATAAGGACATTACCTTCTACTGAAAAATCTAATTCTTTGCCTAATCTTTTAAACACATTAATCAAAGTATTTAAATCGTCTACGCCTACATTCCCTATTGGGGAATATTCGTTGAAGGATGTTTTGTGT
Source organism: Bacteroidales bacterium (assembly GCA_029938505.1). Next base: position 772 of record JAOZUV010000416.1, read on the forward strand.
AAGATTCCATCGGCCATAGAGAATTGTGCTTTATCCCCAACAAGAACTTTTAACCCATCGTCTTCAAATCTTAATAGACACATGTCTACATCGTCCATTCTTATTTCTTTAAGAAATGTTGTTAGCAATTTTGTTTCAATTTTCATTTTACAAATATCCTCTATTGTTTTTGTTTGACAATTCCTAATTCTTTACGAACTGCATCTCTCATTACTTCGAGAATTTCTTTTTTTCTTGGTAAATATTTTGTGTTATAGTCGTCATCAGACAGATATAACGTTGTGCTTATGTTTGGCATTTTATTTATTCCTCCGTATTTATAATACTATATCAATTAATAAGTCATAACTAATATATAAATGTATGTATTTTAAATTACAAATCATATATTGATTGTAAAAAAAGGACATCACCGTCAGTCTACTGAGATTCCAAAGTGCCCAACTTTGCAGCGTTAATCTTAATTGTGTGATTGTATAATTTTACAAGTTTGACGTTAAGTAAACTTAAATTAAAGGATTCTCAATTGGGGCATTTTGTATTTTTTCTACAGCAAGTAATATCTCTATAGCATTATTAACATCAATAAGCTTTTTTTGATATTCAACCCAATCATCAGTATAATTTTTAATCATATCATTTGAGAACTCAAGGTCTTTATGTAGTCTTAATTTTTCTTCCATCAATTTATTAGGTATATTCATTTTACTTTTTCTCCAGTTTGTCGCACTCTCTACAAGCAATACGATGTGTTTTATGAAATATACTTCCTTCGTCTTTCATAAGTCCGGTTCCCTTTTTGCATTTCATACAAATAACTTCTTTCATCATTTTTCTTTACCTTTATTATCAATCGTTTCTTTCAATGTATTTAATTAAACTTCCACATACGGGACAAACATAATCTTCTTGTTGTGCGCTACTTTCATTTCCACATTTACAACTATATATTATCGACATTTTACTTTTTCCCCAAATTGTCTTGTTCCATGCCACGTTTTAAATATGTTAAACAAGTTTCCCAATCCAAGGTCTTATGTTCTTTAAAATGTCCTGTAATTAATTCTAGTTGTTTAGCAAAAACATTTTGCAATATGTTATTAGTAAATCCATCCAATACAGTTTTTTCTAAATCTTTTTCGAAAGTCATTTTATTTATTTTTCCTCAAGTATAGTTTTATCGTATTTAGGACATTCCTCATCAGGATAGGTGTCTAAAGTATTCTTTATTCCTATCAATGCATCGGCGTTTCCAATCTCTCCCTCTTTGAATTTATCAAGGAGATATCCTATTCTTTCTAAATAATCGCATTCTTTACACATTTTCTTTACCTCTAATATATTAATTTGTTATAACAAACAACGATTTTGATTTTTCACATATAACATTTGAATCCCCTTGTTGTGTTTGATATATTTCACAATCACTCATATTAAATTGAACATATGCGTAAGAATCTTTCAACTCGTCACAATAGTTTTTGATTAGTTTTAAATTGTTAGTGGCTCTTTCTTCCCAAACATTAATGATTCTGTCTTTATCGTACATTCGATTAATGTACAAATCCCTTTCAAATGTTAATTTTTGACTCATAAATGTCCCACCAATAATTGCACCAATTATTAATGCTAATGATATTAATAGTATGACATATTTTTCTTCCATTTTAATCTCCTTTAATATTATCTGAATGTTGCTTCATAAGCACACTTTGATAAATTGCTCCAAATGTCCAACCTAACAAACAAGGTATTAATATCCATCCTTTAACAAATGTTAATATGCTCACCAACGCTGCCAACATGTTAAAAAACATAAACACTGCTCCTATTTCAAACCAATCAAATGATGTATACATTTTTATTCTCCCTCATAATCTGTTAACACTGGACTTTTCCAATACACGTCCTTACAATATACACCTTTACACTCTTCTGAAGAACATTCTAAAAACTGTTTATCTTCAATTTCCCAATCGTTGATATACATGCCATATTCACAATTTTCTCTC
>JAOZUV010000417.1:0-214 GCA_029938505.1 Bacteroidales bacterium
AAGAAAACGAAATGGCCATTTGTCATTAATAAGAACATTTACATAAGTAAATAATTTAACTTCACCCGGATTTACATCAATATTTCCATGAGTAGTTGGTAAATAATAATTTGCTCCAGGCACTGTAACAAAATCAGATGTAAAATAAATAGGGTAGGAAGGATCTAAAATTCTCTGATTATATTTTTGATAGGCTTGCATAATATGAATAGAT
>JAOZUV010000417.1:224-2558 GCA_029938505.1 Bacteroidales bacterium
AATAGATGTTTCTGACATCCAGCGAAATTGTGAGGTTGATATTGCTTTTTTAGGATTTGCTAAAGTTTGTAGATTTACAATTATAAATAGAAAAAAAATTATTTTCAGTTTATTATTTAGCATTTTTAACCTCTCAATTTCTTAGTAGGCTAATCCTTAACTTTTATCCCATTTGTTTTTTTAGCCCAATCAATTCATCATTTGTCCGTCTTAATCTTTGAACAATTATTTTAGAAAGACTATGAAGTATTTTGATTCCTGTTTTAGGTTTTGTATGAATTAGATTAATAAAATCAGGTCTATATAATTCAATGAGTATACTATCTTCTCGTGCAATTGCATTGGCTGATCGAAGACTCTCGTCTAACAATGAAACATCACCAAAAAAATTATTTTCTCCTAATTCTGCCAAAATTACTGGTTCTCTTTGTTCATTTTTTACCATAATTTCTACAGAACCTTTTAGAATAATGTGCATTCCAAGTCCTGGATCGCTTTTGCGAAAAATTATTTCATTTTTGTTATATTGTTTCTTATGAAATATTTTCTTTATTTGTTTGATTTCTTTGTGTGACAAGTCGTGAAATATTGGAGTTTCTGAGAGAAGTTTCAGAATATCTTTATCTTTCTTCATGGAGAAAATATTAAAATTCATATAGTTTTTTCCTTATATATTTTCAATACGTTTAAAATTACAGGAAATATATTTAAAATTCTTATAATAATTAGTTTTTTTATAAAATTATCAATTAGAGTTGGTTTGGGACGAAAGTTATGAATCAAAAGTTAATTCTCTTTTCATTATTCTATCAAAACAATAAATTATTTCTATGATTAAACTGAAATGGAAAATTACAGTAAGTACTTTAATATTGATTATTGGAGTGATAATTGGATTATATATTCCTAATTACTGGCAAACTAGGAATGCAATGGAAAAACAATTACAAAATTACTTATCGCAACAACTTAATATTATTTCCGAAAATTTAAATTCCAATGAACTTATATATTTGCAAAAAATTCGATTAAACCAAATTAAACTCAACATAGAATCTCAATTAAATTCTTATTTAGAGAAAATATCAGCAGAATCAATATTTTTATTTAACGATAAAGGTGTAATATTATCTTTTGTTGGGAATAAAGATAATGCGGTAAAAACTCTGATGTTGCATGATTTTTCTCAGAATAAACCTCCAAGGTTTTTAAAACCTTGGAGGTTTGAGTTTATACCACTATTTGAAGACAATGATGGAAATTATTACTTATCAGTATTCAAGCAAATTAATGAAGAATTGTTTATTGGAATTAGTGGAAATGCACAATATCTAAAACATCTGGCAGTATTAAGAAAACACATGGTTGTAATAGCATTATCAATAATATTAATTGCAATATTTTTCGCATTTGTTTTTTCATTAACAATTTCTCATCCGTTACAAAAATTGATAATTTATGCTCGTCAAATAGGTAGGGGAAGATCAGAAGAGTTAAATTTTTCCGATCGTAAAGATGAAATAGGTTTTCTTTTTAATACAATGAAAGAAATGCAGAAAAAAATTAATAAACGTGAAAAAGAGAATATACAGATTGTAGCCTCGGTTGCTCATGAATTACGAAATCCTATAGCAGGAATGCAAGTCAATGTTGAATTGTTAATGGAAGAATTGGAAAAAGAAAGTAGAGCTTATAAATTTTCAAAAATGACACACAAAGATATATTAAAATTGGCAGAAATTGTTGATCTGTTTCTCAATTATTCAAAACCTATTGACTTAAATCTTGAGAAATCAGATATTGTAAATATTATAGAAGAAATTGTTAATTCGAATCATTTCAAAAGATATAAAGAAAATATTAAAATTACCGGAAAGGCTTCAATTGTTTTACATAAAAATAAAATGAAACATGCTTTTTCAAATATTATTCAAAATTCTCTGGATGAATCTGATAATATTGAAATTAATATTATTGAAAATCAAAATAATGTAGTTGTAAAAATTCAAAATTTTGGTATGCCAATTCCAGAAAAGAACAGGTCTCAGATATTTGAGGCTTTTTATAGTTCAAAAGAAAATGGTGTGGGGTTAGGATTGCCTATTGCAAAATCTATCGTCGAGCAACATGGTGGAGAAATAATTCTTGAAAAATCCGATGATTCAGGCATAATCTTTGTCATTATCCTACCAGCATTGAAAGTAGAAAAGAAAATATGAAAAATTTAAGAAAAAATTATAAAATATTAATTGTTGAAGATAACGAATCATTGCTAGAAGGATTGGTTGTTGCTATTGAAAAAGAAAATTATTTTGTCGATTCTGCAAAAAATGG
>JAOZUV010000417.1:2568-2781 GCA_029938505.1 Bacteroidales bacterium
CTGATTTGAAAATGCCTGGTATTGATGGTGTAACATTATTTCAACGAATCAAAGAAAATTATCCCGAAACAGACTTTATAATGATCACTGCTTACGCAACTATAGAAATTGCAGTAGAAAGTCTTAAACAAGGCGTAAAAGATTTTATTACAAAACCTTTTCCTATTGCAGAAATTCGTCAAAAAGTTGAGATTGTTTTTAATAAATGGTCAA
>JAOZUV010000046.1 GCA_029938505.1 Bacteroidales bacterium
CAGCCAGTCCGTCAGATCCACCACCACCAGGCTTTGTAAAAGCAGAACCTCTTCCGTCAAAAGAAGAGGAGCAAAAGAAATCATATAATGGGTAATATCCCTTTAGTTGCGACGATTTCGGGTCAATGTGCTGTTTGGTTTCAAGAAAGTAATCAGTATGTAATAATGAGTCCAATCGAAGCAGAGGTTTTATTAAAAATTTATAAAAATGATGAAACTTCTGCCATTAAAAAATTCTACGAAGAAAAAACAGAATATGAGCTGGATGATATTATAATCAGAGTTCAGAGCTTAGTTGATCAGCAAAAAAAAATAGCAAAATCTGTATCTGATGTTATACAGGGAGATATTGGTGAAACTCCTACGGAATTTTCTCGTAAGAGATTTTATAAAATTAGCAATAAAATATTTTTTGTAGAGTATGAAACTGCTGAATTAGAATTTCAAATCCACCATAAATTTGCTCATCTAGAAATAGAAAACACAACTTTTATCAGCAATCATTTTCAAGTGTTTTTAAGTGATGAGATGTATGTACTTAAAGTTGACGATAGAATAATAGGTCAATGGGATGCACAAAATTTGCATTATTTGACAGGTAAATTCTCGATGGAGCTTTTGAATAGTTTTTACGATAAAACAGAAGATGATTGGTTAGCAGTATTGCATGCATCTGTGATTAGTGATGGTGAGAATTGTTTATTGTTTGCTGGCGATTCAGGAAATGGGAAAAGTACTGCTGCAGCAATTTTAATGGCGAATAATTTTCATTTAATTGCGGATGATTTTGTTCCCCTTGATACTTCTTCTGAAGTAAGGTTTTTCCCAGCGGCATTATCTGTGAAAAGACAAGCTCTGAGTGTATTATCTGAAAAATTTCCCGAACTCAATGATGTTAAAGAAATTTATTTTGAACAATTAAATAAGACGGTGAGATATTTAGCTCCTTCCAATGATTTTAGTCAAGATTCTTATCCCTCAAAGGCAATAATTTTTATTAAATATAATAAAGATGTTTCTTTTGAATTAAAAAGAATTCGGAATATTGAAGCTTTTCAAGAATTGGTTCCTGATACTTGGATTTCTCAAATATTTGAAAATGTTGAGAGATTTATGGAATGGTTTTCAAACATACCCTGTTATCGTTTAGAATATTCAAACAATGATGAAATGCTATTATCCATAAAATCTCTTTTTAAAGATGAATTATAAGGATACCCTTTTGTTTATTGGTGAAAGTATCACTTTAGATAACTATCCAGAGCGTACACCTAAGATTCGTAAAATTATCAAATCTGAGGAAGTAGATTGGGAAAGATTTGTTTGGGTAGGTAGTAATCACTTATTACTACCCACCATTTATATGCAATATAAACGTGCCGATTTATTGAAAGAATTGGATGCTGAATTACTAGAACATATGCGTCATATTTATCAGTTAAATTTGGAACGTAATGAGGCTATATTACACCAAACTCAAGCAATCATAAAGCTATTAAACAAACATCAAATCTATCCGCTGTTTTTAAAAGGTGTTGGGAATTTATTGGACAATCTTTATGTCGATATTGGTGAACGTATGATAGGGGATATTGATTTTTTATTACCCGAAGATGAAGTTATTCCTGCTGCTGAGATCCTCAAAAAAGATGGATATAAAGAGTTAATAGCTTTCTCAAAAAAGGCTTTAAAATATGCAAGGCATTACCCAAGATTGATAAAGGATAATGAAATTGCTAGTATAGAAATTCATCATCGGATTGTTAAAACACCCTTTGATAAAAGGCTTAATTTCGACATTATCAATGAATCAAAAAAGAAATTAAATTTAGATCATATTGTTTATGTTCTCTCAGATACATACCAGATTATTTTTAATATGATGATTGTTCAAATGAATGACAATCAGAAGTTCCGACCCCACATTAATCTTAAGCATAGTTATGATTTACTTTTATTATCTAAACGAAAAGAACCTTTAAAAACCTTAGGTGATTTCAGGTTTTATTTTCAAAGATTAAATAATTATTTGGCAATGTCTTCAATACTATTAGGAAACTCTAAAAGTCTAGCATTTAAAGAAAACAAGCTTACTGCTTTTTATATTCAAAAGCAGATGTTCGACATTAGGTATGTGAAATGGGCAAAAATAAAAATGATTTTATTTTACCGATTATATGCTTATTTGAGTCAATTTGTACAAGCATTCTATAAAAGCAGTGTACGTTATACCTTGTCAAAGCGTTTGTTCAAACGATTATTCAAGTAGGAACCCAGAATGCATTTGTTCTAAATTAACAGATCTGATAAATAAGAAGTCTTAAAAATTTGTTAAACTAATACTGTTTTGAAATTAAATATGTAGGAATGTATATATTTGCATTTAGAAATAAATGATGATGAGCAAAGACGGAAAAGAGAAAAAAACATTTTTACAAAAAATAAAGGCATTATTCCCCTTATTAAGTATTATTGGGTTGTTTGTAGGAGCCTTGGGTGGCTATATTTATTATTTAAAAGTGGGTTGTGTTGATGGAACTTGTGCCATCACATCAAATCCATGGAGAAGCACACTTTATGGCGCATTGATGGGTTATTTGCTTTTCGATATGTTTAATCGAAAACCAAAAACAAAGAAAGAGTAATTGAGTTAACTGTGACCATGTTGTTTATAAAAAAATAAAACCCTAATGTTATTTAGGGTTTTATCAAAATTGTTTTTCGAGTATAAACTATAATCAGGACTTATTCAAAATCCATAAATAAGCCGATTAAATCAACTACCCGATTCGAATAGCCCCATTCATTGTCGTACCAACTCAGTGTTTTAACAATTCGTTTCCCAAGTACTTTAGTGTATTCAGAGTCATAAATACTTGAGTATCCATTGCCCACAATATCCAAGGAAACTAATTTTTCATCGGTATATTGTAAAATGTTTTTCATGCTTTTTGATGCAGATGCAATCCTAACGGCTGCATTAATATCTTCAACCGTTACATCTCTTTCCAGTTCTACCACTAAATCAACTACTGAACCATCAGGAACTGGCACTCGACAAGCCAAGCCATCTAATTTCCCTTGTAATTCAGGAATAACTTTACCCACTGCTGCTGCTGCTCCAGTAGTTGTTGGAATGATATTTTCTGCTGCAGCTCGTCCTCTTCTCCAGTCTTTATGTGGAACATCAGCTAGTCGTTGATCATTGGTATAGGCATGGGTTGTTGTCATTAAGCCTTCTTTAATTCCAAATGCATCATTTAAAACTTTTGCCATTGGAGCCAAACAATTTGTTGTACAACTGGCATTGGAAATAATGCGATGTTCGGGTTTTAATCCATCATCATTTACTCCAATTACAATGGTAAAATCAATTTCATCTTTAGCAGGAACCGTTAAAATAACCCGATCTGCACCTGCCTCCAAATGTTGTTCAAGCTCTTTTTTAGTACGAAAAATTCCAGTAGCCTCAATAACTACATCAATTTCAAGCTCTTTCCATGGAAGTTCAAGAGGGTTTTTTATGCTCATCATCTTTACTTTTTCATTGGGAGTAATTAAATAATCTCCTTCCAAATGAACATTTTGTCCAAATCCTTGCATGACAGAGTCATATTTTAATAAATATGCCAGTACTTCGTTGTCAAATAAATCATTGATTGCAATCACTTCAATGTCTTTTCTACTATTTAATATTCTAAATACAGAACGACCAATTCTTCCAAATCCATTAATAGCTATCCTCATTGTGCACCTCCTTTCTTATCAATTTTGTTATACGTCATAATTACATCTACCACTCTTGCTGCAACGGCCAGAGAAGTGTGATACCAGGATAAAATTTTAATCATTCGCCCAGGTGATTTCATTACAGATTGTTTATCAAATACAACAGAGTGGCAGTTTCCAACAACATCAGTAGAAACAATCGGGTCATAAACAACTTCAATAATATTTTTATGTTCTTTTGCCTTTTTTTCCATTAGATCAGTAATCATTTTAATGCTAACATTTGGATCTTTCAAAATAGTTGTTAAATCGAGCAATGAGCCATGGGGTACTGGAACATTTAATGCAGTTCCTTCAATTCGTCCTGAAAATTCAGGAAGAATTTTTTGTATCATTTTTGGTGATGGCGAATCGTTTGGTATAATGTTTTCAGCAGCCGAACGACTCCGACGAAAATCGTCTCCAGCTCTATCACGTAAAGGTTGATCAGAAGTGTAAGAATGCACGGTTGTAAGCATGGCATAATCTACACCAAAAGCTTCATCAAATATTTTTAAAATATTGGCTGTGGCATTGGTTGTTGCCGAGCCAGCAGAAATTAGTTTATCTGAAGGTTTAATAGTATGTTCGTTTACACCCATTATAACAACCCTGTCGATATCATCTTTTGGTAAATGAGTAATAATCACTCGCTTTGCTCCTGCATCAATATGTTTTTGCATGTGTTTTGCTGACCAGAATTCTGGAATCCCATCAATAACAACATCCACATCAAATATATCCCAAGGGATGTCTCCAGGATTTCCACCTTCCATAATACGGGCTTTCCCGTTTTTAGAGACTAAGAAATTCCCTTCTAAACTTACATCAATTTTATTTTTTGATTCGGAAACCAATAAATAGTGTAAAATATCTGGTTTTCCAATATCTGCAATTGCGACAATTTCTATTAATTCATTTTCTAAACACATGCGATAGATGTGACGTGGAGCTTCTCCAAATCCCATTAATCCAACTCTTATTTTTTTCATACTCCTATTTTTTATAATAAACGTAAAAACACCAACACAATTTTAATAAAATACTTTGAATAAATATACTCAATTTATGGCTTTAGACTAAAGAGTTCATCTCTAAGTTTTTTAGTAAGAGAGGATACTATTAGCTCATAGGAGTGGTCTATTAAGTCCCATACCAACTTATCTGTTAGGTTACCCGTTAAATTTAAAGTATTCCAAAGTTGTTTGTTCAAATGATAACCCGCTTGTACTTCAGGATACCTTTCTCTTAATTGAATTGCTTTTTCAGGGTCACATTTTAAACTTATTTTCAAATCTCCATCCAGACTTATTATTGCAAACATTTTATTCATCACTTTAAAAACAAGGGTTACATCATCAAAAGGAAAGCCTTCAGTCACGCCTTTTTTTGATAAACAGTATTCTCTAATTTCTTCTATATTCATCACTCGTAATTTAAAATTTACTACACAAATTTAATAATTGCAATTAAATTAAAATGAATTAACTTTGCACAGCTTTGAGGGAAAGTTTTTAATCGTTGTAATCAAGTTCCGAATGTGTCAACAACTGAAAACCATTTGCCCTCTTTTTGTTTTTAACGATTAGTTTATCAAAAAAAGTAAGAGATATGCCTTTAAAACAAAAGACAATTGATCTTAAAAAGCGGATGCAGGATGCCCTTAAGGGTGGCGGATCAAAAGCTATTGAGAAACAAAAAGCCATAGGAAAACTAACAGCTCGCGAACGTATTCTTGCAATTTTAGATCCTAAGACTTTTCATGAATATGATCTTTTTGTGGAACATGCCGCAAAGGATTTCGACATGGATAAAAAATACCTCCCAGGGGATGGAGTTGTTACTGGAACAGGTTCCATTATGGGTAAACCAGTTTGTATTTATGCACAGGATTTTACTGTCGCAGGAGGTTCTCTAGGTTGGATGCATGCCAAAAAAATTACTAAAATCATGGATCATGCCATGAAATTGAAAGTTCCAATCATTGGGATTAACGATTCAGGTGGAGCTCGTATTCAAGAAGGAGTAAATTCCTTAGCCGGTTATGGTGAAATTTTTTATCGCAATACAAAAGCTTCAGGAATTGTACCTCAAATTTCGGTTATTTTGGGCCCTTGTGCAGGTGGAGCCGTTTATTCGCCTGCCTTAACTGATTTTGTTTTTGTAGTTGATAATATTTCAAAAATGTTCATCACAGGTCCTGAAGTTATTAAAACTGTATTGGGCGAAGAAATTTCAATGGAAGAATTAGGTGGTGCTAGAGTTCATGCTGAAACTACTGGTAATGCTCATTTTTATGCTGAAAGTGAACAAGAATGTTTTGACCAGATCAAGCAATTGATAAGTTTTATTCCTTGGAATAATAAGCGTAAAGCGATGTCGTTTCCTAAGAAAAATCCAAAAGCTAAAGTATATGACATTGAATCGATCATTCCTACAGATCCAAGCACACCTTATGATGTACGTGACGTAATTAGAGCGATTAGTGATGACAGTGAGTTTTTAGAAGTTCAAGAATTATTTGCAGCAAACATAGTGATTGGATATGCTCGTTTACAAGGTGAAACCGTTGCATTTGTAGCTAATCAACCTTTAATTTTGGCTGGTGTATTAGATGTTGATTCATCCGATAAAGCAGCTCGTTTCATCCGTTATTGCGATGCTTTTAATATCCCAATTGTAACGCTTGTTGACTTGCCAGGATATTTGCCAGGTATTGATCAGGAACATGCCGGTGTTATTCGCCATGGAGCAAAGGTATTATATGCTTATTCTGAAGCAACGGTTCCCAAAATTACTTTGATTTTACGTAAAGCTTATGGTGGCGGATATATTGCGATGTGTTCACATCATTTAAGAGCTGATTTTGTAATGGCGTGGCCAACAGCCGAAATTGCAGTTATGGGTCCTGAGGGTGCTGCAAATATTATTTTCCGCAAGGAGATTGCCAATGCAGAAAATCCAGATGAGATGCGGAAACAAAAAGTTGATGAATACCGTACTAAATTTGCAAATCCTTATGTAGCTGCCGCTTATGGTTATATAGATGCTGTGATTGAACCATTTGAAACACGCAAAAAATTGATTCATGCTCTCGAAATTTCAGCCAATAAAACAGAAGAACCTTTGGATAAAAAGCATGGAGTACCCCCATTTTAAGAAGGAGCTGTTATGAAAGAGAAGAAAGAAAAAAAAGCGAGGAAGCTTGCTGTTAAGTACGATTCGCTGACAGTTGAGGGCGTTAAATATAAAACGTTTTTAACCAAGAAATACAAAGACAGAAAACCGTATCAGGAAGTTAATTTCCGTGTGGTAAAAGCATTTATCTCAGGTGGAATTTGCGATATTTTTGTAAAAGTAGGATCATCTGTAAGAGCTGGAGACCCCTTACTGATTTTGGAAGCTATGAAAATGAAAAACATTATTCTAGCACCTCAAGAGGGGGTTGTCAAAAGTATAGATGTAGAGACTGGTGCTAAGGTTATTAAAGGCGACTTATTAGTCGAGTTGGAATAGTTGATTTGTATTTTCAATTAATTCGAGTACTGCTTCTTTACCCGTTTTAGAAATGGAGGAACTGACGATTATTTGCGGGAGTTCACTCCATTTTTGTTTTAGAGTGGCTTTATAAGTATCCAAATTTTTTAGCAGCTTTTCTTTGCTGATTTTATCCGATTTTGTAAAAATTAACACAAAGGGTAATTGATTTACACCAAACCATTCGATAAATTCCAAATCATTTTTTTGAGGTTCGTGACGCGAGTCAATGAGTATAAAAGTGCAAAGCAAATTTTCTCGCTTCATTAAATATTTATGGATCATCTGACCCCATTTCTCGCGATCTGTTTTTGATGATTTTGCATAACCATAGCCAGGCAAATCAACTAAATACCATTCATCATTTATTAAAAAATGATTAATGAGTTGTGTTTTTCCAGGAGTGGAAGAGGTTTTAGCCAACTTTTTATTACCTGAAAGCATATTGATTAATGAAGATTTACCAACATTTGATCGGCCAATAAATGAATATTCTGGAAGATTTGGCTCAGGACATCCTGCAACTTCAGGACTGCTTATAATAAATTTTGCTGATTTTATATCCATGATTTTTATTTCTTATAGGAAGAAATATGACGAATTTGTTTGTTCTCGTGGATGTCTAGATTTGTGACAATAATTCCCGTTTCTTCAACATCTCCAAAATGCTCATTAACAGCTGTTCCAAACACCTTCATAGTCGATGTTAAGTTCATATACGTATTGAATAATGGAGGAATATTTTCTCCTTGGGATCTTATTTTTTGTGTAAGTATTTTATAATCCTCATCATAGCTACTCCCAGTTAATATTGAGTCTAGCATATCCGTATCTAATGTGAGTAGCAATGGATTACGCGGTTTAAGTAAGTTGTCAGGATCTGGAAAATATTTGTGCATAAAACGCATCAATAATTCTTTTGATAAAGTATCAAAATGTGGATACATTGTAATTTTTCCAAACAAATATTTAACATCCGGATTGTCAAAAATAATGGCTCCCAAACCATCCCAAATATTATCTAAAGCATACATTCCTTTTCTAATATTTTTACTTGGTTGGTATTCAGGTTGAACAAATGAACGACCCAGCTCAATGGTTATCGGTAAGTATTCTTTAATAAACTTTTCAGTAAAACTAAACAAACGTGAGGTTGGAGAGTGTACTTCGTCTTTCGAAATAATTTTTAAGTCTTCGCAACGTATAAATCGGTAACCCCCAATGATCTCTTTTTCTATAGGATTCCACACAATCATTTGTTTGAAAGGTTTTTCAGCAGTATCATAACTGTCAATATCAACAGATTTACCAGTTCCTCCTTTAGCATCTCTAAAAGAAAGCTCTCTTAAACGGCCAACTTCTTGCATCAAATTTGGAGAATCATGATGAGAAAAAATATAGATTTTATTGTTTCCATAATTGGTGTCACGAACAAAAATCTCATCTGTTAGTTCTTGTTCTAGTAAGTTTCTGTCAACCGGTTCTATAATCGTTTCCATAAAATCTAATTATTACGTAAAATTAGTAATTAAAAATCGCATCCGGATTTTTTTCTAATAAATAAACGTGTTCTTTTACTTTTTCGGCCCATTTTGCATAAGTCATTCGCTTGTCAAAAGTCTGGTAAGCTATAGGTTTGCCGAATGTAATATGGATGGTTTTTCCTTGCTGTTTATACATTTCATTAACGAGATAAAGCATCTCGAAATTATTTTTTATGCCTAGCTTTTCACGCAAATTGGCAATATTGTAAAAAAAGTTTGAATTTCTACCATCCATATGGGTGGGAATAATATCTCTTTTGTGTTGTTTAGCTTTTGAAATAAAAGTTTTTTTCCATTCGAGATCTGAAATAACACCCTTACGTTTACGAGAGACTAATCCCGCTGGGAAGAAGAGCATTAAAGCATCAGAGGCGAAATTTTCATTGAATACTTTTACATTATCAGCATTGCTTCCGTGTTTATTAATCGGAATAAACATTTCTTCTGCACTCGGAAGGTTCATTAGGATGTCATTAGCTGGTATTTTAATATCAGGACGTACTTCAGATGTAGTTTTCATTAATGCTAATCCATCTAAGCCACCAAATGGATGATTGGATGCAACAACAGATCTTCCTTTCACTGGAATATTTTCCTGTCCTCTTGCTTTGATGGTTGTGCCAAATTCTTCCAATATATTTTGCACATGTTCTAATCCAGAATTTCCCTTATTGCGGAGGATAAATGCATTTAATTCTTCTTCGTGAATAATACGCCTAAGGTATTGAATAACAAATCCGGGGAGGATGTTTAAAAGCGTTGAACTCTTTTTCTGGATTACCTCACGGATGTCGATAAACTTCTCGTATTTTATATCTGAATTTTCCATTAATCTTTTCGAGTTATTAGCGCAAACTAAGATAACAAAGTTAGTGCTTAAAACGTAAAAATTTTCTTTCAAATTAATATTTTTTTGAATCTGTATGTCTATTTATAAGGCTTTATTTAATAAAGCAGAGCCAATGTTTATAAGTCTCTAAAAAACAATTCTGTAAATCTTATCGCTAAAATAATTTTAAAAAAAGATTAACAAAATGAAACTTTTTATTAACAATGTGGTAAAAGGTGGTAAAAAGTGGTAATATATTTGCTATATTTACA
>JAOZUV010000047.1 GCA_029938505.1 Bacteroidales bacterium
TCAAATCACCTGATTCACTAATCCAGTCTTCACCTAGGTTTATAAATGCTCTAAACAAATCAGGGTAATCATCTGGATTAATCTCTGAACCTGTAATGTTTTTGATCTCTATATCTGGATATTGTGTACTTATCTTATCGAGATTGAACATTTCTATTTTCTTCAATGAAACAACTTCCTGTTCAACAGATCCCGAACGGGTATGATTAAAAGGTAAAAAGATCATAGAAATACTTAGTGATATCAATGCCAAAGCAAGTGTTCTACGCAACCAAATTTTCATATCAATTAGATTTAATTAAAACTATTTATAGGCATTCCAGGATGGGGAAGCCCCATTTTTTGCTAAAACGGTTCCGTTCATTTTGATCCCATTCTGAGTTATTGTTCCTGAATATTTTCCATAATCCCCGGAGGCATACCGGATGGTAAATTCAATAGAATTTCCTGATACTTGGCCATCAATTGTTCCATTATCATATTGGTTCCAATTCGCAGTTCCAGTAATTCGACCTGATTGGTTTTGCTGAAGAGTGAGTGTGCCATCATAGCCGTTATGTTGATTGATCTGCCATTGTCCAGCCACAGATGTATTTGAACCAGTAGTAACTTTTGATGCATCCCAGGATGGGGAAGCCCCATTTTTTGCTAAAACAGTTCCGTTCATTTTGATCCCGTTTTGAGTCACTGTTCCTGTATATTTTCCATAATCCCCAGAAGCATAACTGATGGTAAATTCAATTGAATTTCCTGATAACTGTCCGTTAATTGTTCCATTATCGTATTGGTTCCAATTCGCTGTTCCGGTAATTCGACCTGATTGGTTTTGCTGAAGAGTAAGTGTTCCATCATAGCCATTATGCTGATTAACTTTCCATTGCCCATCCACCGTGGTATTTGAACTATTGGCCGGACCAATGTCCATGATGAGCGGTTCGCCGCTAGCAAAGAATATGGTCATGCGGTAGTTGGTTTCCCCACCTCTGATGGATCCGTTGTCCTCTACAAAAAAGTCCAGGGTGTTTTGGCCAGAATCCAAGCTGAAGTTGACTGAACCGTCAGACTGGCTCATGGTCCTGTTTTGATTGACCACCCCGCCCAGCCATAACCTATTATTGGGTCTGGTATCCCAGGTCGAGCGAAGTCCATTGGTGTTGCTAACTTCCACGGCCGTAATTGTCCGGTTAGGAGCACTGAACTGGGCTCGGAATATGGCATCAGTTTTTCCGTTTCCGCGAAGTGTCTCATTACGGCCAACCATGTCTTGATTTGAGTTGACTGTTAGTAGCCTGGCTGTGCCCTGAGAATTATTGGCCGGACCAATATCCATGATGAGCGGTTCGCCGCTAGCAAAGAATATGGTCATGCGGTAGTTGGTTTCCCCACCTCTGATGGATCCGTTGTCCTCTACAAAAAAGTCCAGGGTGTTTTGGCCAGAATCCAAGCTGAAGTTGACTGAACCGTCAGACTGGCTCATGGTCCTGTTTTGATTGACCACCCCGCCCAGCCATAACCTATTATTGGGTCTGGTATCCCAGGTCGAGCGAAGTCCATTGGTGTTGCTAACTTCCACGGCCGTAATTGTCCGGTTAGGAGCACTGAACTGGGCTCGGAATATGGCATCAGTTTTTCCGTTTCCGCGGAGTGTCTCATTACGGCCAACTATGTCTTGATTTGAGTTGACTGTTAGTAGCCTGGCTGTGCCATGAGTTTGGGAGAAGGTAATGGGTAAAGTAATATTTTCTGAATTTCCAATATCGGAATTATCCCAACCTGCCTTGCCTGCTGTATTTATAGATGGATCTGTTTGATTTAAGCTAGGAACACAGTTTTTGTCAAGTGAAGCAGTTATTCCTGCACTTACTTTCATAGGGCGTATATTGCTATTCAAACATGAAAAATTCACTAGTCCTTCGTATACAGTAACGGTAGTTTTGCCAGTATTTTTGTCATAGTTTACTTCAAATTCAGTTCCCTCGCAACCAACTATAGCATTACTAACTATGATTTTGAATCCTTTGTGGTTCTTACCATAACCTGCGAAAAGTAATTTACCGAAAAAGGCCGTAATTCCCCCCTTCTTATATTTTACTTTTTTTTCCAGTCTTATCTTGGTATTCGGTTTTATCATAATAAGGGGTTTGTCTGGATAATAGTCCAAAATGACTTTCACCATCACATCGTTAGTTATCAGGATGTCATCTTCGTAAATAACATCACCCTTTTTGAGCTTCTCCCCTGATTGGTCTTTTAATGATTTCAGCCTTTCAATTGTCCCATCTTTACTTCCTATAATTGCCATGATATATCCCATTTTTACATGTGATTTTATTACCTTACCACCTTCTCTAGGGAAAAACCAATATTCATACTCGATTGATAGGTTATCTTCTGGGACTACATCACCTTCTATCGATACCCATACCTCTAAATTTGTCGTCGGATTTTCTTTCGTCGGCCAAGTTACCCAACCCCCAGCATTCGCATTGGGAACAAAATCTTTTAGACTAGATTGACCCTCCCAAACCCAACCATCATAACCTTTCAGCTTTGCCAGACTTCCGAGTAGTTGAGTACTTTGTCCTACTCCGTGTTGATTAGATAATCCAACTCTGAGACTTATACTGCCTATTTTTTTGACCATAACGCCAATGAAGCCTGGGCCTCGAACTGTAAAACCTCCTATTATTTTTGGGGGCTGGATTTCGGTTGACTTTTTGAACTGATACTTACCAGAAAATACTATCTGACCTCCTGCGCTTTTCCATTGCTTTTCGTTTGATTTCTTTTCTTGAGCACTGGCTTGAATAAACACAAACAGAAAAAATAAGATAAGAAAACTTGAAAACTTGATTTTTGAAATAGGAGAATACGTTTTAGAAGAAATCACTTTAGACTCTTTCATTGGTTGGTTAATTAGGTTAATAACAAATATGAATAGACGTATGCAATAATCAACATAGCTAATATAAAAGAAATTAAATACTTATGCAAAATGCTTTCCGAAATAGGATAGAAATTAAGGGACGGCATCCCAAAAAAGAGGGATGCTGTCCCTTTTTATATCTGAAATAGTCAAATAAAAAAGCCGTTCATAATTTCTAAACGGCTTTTTTATGCTCCCCCTATTATACAAAGTTGCAACCAAAAACTTATATTTTTGAGAGGGAAGATAGACCAAAATACAAATAGAATTGATTGTGGTAAAGGCTATTTAGAATGTAATAAGAGGATTTGAGTTTAGAAGAACTTGAAGGTAAATTATTGATTTTAAGTTATACATATTAAATATTTATTAATTTTACTCAAAACAACTAACTTTTTTCTTTTGCATTATCAGCGTATTGGCGACTAAATATTTTTGACTAGACAAACTAAAATATCCGATCTGTTTCCCAGAAAAATCTTTCTTCTGATAATTCTTACTATAATCAATTACCATTGCGTAGCTCAACGATATAAGGTAACGCAATATGCCGAAGCTGATGGTTTGGGCAATTCATCAACTTATGATATTAGCCAGGATTCAATTGGTAAAATGTGGTTTGCAACCCGTGCAGGTATTAGTTCATACGATGGATCAACCTGGGAAAATTTTAATGCAAATGATGGACTCCATGGGAGAGGGTCTGCTTTTGTTGAAGTAGATGAAAAGGGTATTATCTGGGCATTATCATTAAGATCCCCATTTTATCTGACTGCATTTAATGGAGACAGATGGGAGATTATTTTCCCAATAAAGAGGACTGAAGAATTAAGCTTATACAGATCTTTATCGGTGCACTATGAAAATAATAAACCGGTAGTACTTATTGGCACAAAAGACAAAGGTGTTTTGGTTAATCGTCATGGGAAATGGACTAATTATACCGAATCTAATGGCTTACTGAGTGATATAATAACAGCCACCTGTTTTGTTCAAGACAGTATTTTTGTTGCTTCTAGTAGAGGTATTAACATTATATTCAATAACAGGATTAGCATACTTGACAAACAGAAGCTTGGGTTCCCTGATAATAATATTATTGGGATGTGTAGTCAAAGGATTACGGATGATGATCAAGACAAATATATTGTGTGGATTGCCGGAAAAGATTGGTTGGGATATATTTCAGAGCAGGAATTTATATTAGTATCATCAGATATTAATATAACAGTTGACAAACAATACAATAGCATTTATCTTCTCCCTGATCAGGATTATGGCATATACATTTATAATGAATTTTCTGTAACGTATTTTGATCTCGACACAAAAGAGTCTAACTCTTTAGGACTAAAGAATGGATTGATTTCTGAGGGTGCTATTTCTATTTTTATTGATAGGGAAAGAAATACATGGATTGCAGGTGGAAGAGGCGTAAATAAAATTCAATCTAAACGATTTGCTAATTATTACAAAGAAAATGGTTTATCTGACAATGAGGTGACTTCAGTTGAAGAGATAAGTCCTGGTAAGTATGTTTTTGGGCATATAGGCGCACTTACATTTTATGAGAATGGTGTATTTAATAAACTTGAGCTTACAAGTCCTTCGAGTAATTGGCATGAGAAGAGGGTTATGGATATTAGTATTGGTAATGATCATAATATCTGGATTGCAGTGGGTTCATTGGGTGTAGGATGCATCGATATAAATAAAAAAATTAAATGGTTCGGAGAAAAAGAGGGACTTCTAGGGAGAATAACCTCTGTGATATCGACAAGCTCAGGCAAAATATATGCATCTTCTTTTAAAGGCTTTTTTGTTTTATCCGAAAATAAGTTTGAATTAGTGAAAACCGAAGGATTGGGAGATCCAAAAATCAGGAAGATATTTGAGACCAAAGATGGTTCACTTTATTGTGCAAGATATAATGACGGAATTTACAAGCTGAAAAATGGAATGCTAGAAAGTATTAAATATGATGGTGAAAAAGCTTTTAATAGCACATACTCTGTTTGGGAGAGTCCGGAAGGCGATATTCTGGTTGGTACTTTGGGTGGATTACTGAAAATACAAGATTCAGTCCTTGTGAAATTTAATGATATACCACTTGAGAGACCAGTTTATTTAATCATTAACGACCATAAGGGACAAATATGGTTTGGGTCTGATAATGGAATATACAGATGGGATGGAAATGATTTGGAACATTTTTCAGTAAATGAAGGTCTTGCTGGACATGAAATAAATCGTGATGCAGGCTTATTAGATTCTAATAATAATTTATGGTTTGGAACTAATAATGGCGTATCACTTTACAAAGGCAAATACGATTATAGTGACGATCCTGAAATTCCCGCTCCAAACATTGTTTTGTCATTTATTGAAATTGAAGGCGATACCTTGTCATTTAATGAGAAAATAACACTTGATTATAATAAAAATGATTTAGCGTTCCATTTTAAAGGTATTTCCTTTATAGATGAAAACCAGATTTATTATAAATGTAAATTAGAGGGATTTGATAAAGACTGGACTCCTGAATTCAGATCTTTACGAAATAGCTATCGGTATTTAAATCTAAAACCAGGAAGATATAGATTTTGTGTTAAGGCCAGAAACGCTTTAGGTGTTTGGAGTGAACCCCTCTGTTCAAACGTAATTATAATTAAACCCCCATTCTGGTTTCAGTGGTGGTTTATGACTATTGCTGCCGTTTTTATTTTACTGATTATTAGTGCTATATTACGATTTATTAGCCAAAAACAATATGCATCCAAATTAAAGAAAACCGTTCAAATCAGAACAAAAGAATTGAAAGAGGCTAAAAATAAAGCTGAAGAAAGCGACCGTTTGAAGTCTACATTTTTAGCAAGCATGTCTCACGAATTGCGTACCCCGCTCAATGCTATTATTGGCTTTTCTGATATTATTGATGATAAAGTGTCTAAAAAACAAGCACAATTATATGCTAAAACAATCAATAAAAGTGGAAATCAATTACTTGGAATTGTTGAAGATTTGTTCGATATCACCTTGATTGAAGCCGGGCAAACCAAGGTAATAATAGATTTTGTAAACATTGATAGAGTGTTTTTAGAACTTGGTGAAGTAATGAAGGTTGAACAAACTTTGCTCAAAAAAGAAGGTGTAAACATTTCTATAATCGAGCCTCAAAAGCCTATATCAGGAGATATCAAAACAGATTATATTAAGCTTAAGCAAATATTAATTAATCTTTTAAAGAATGCACTGAAGTTTACAGAAAAAGGAAGCATAAAGTATGGATATAATATTAGCTTGAATAATGAAATCGAAGAGTTAGAATTTTTTGTAGAGGATACAGGTATAGGAATTCCCATTGAGAAGCGATCTGTTATTTTTGAAAACTTTAAACAAGTTACTGAGTCACATGCTAAATTGTATGGAGGGACCGGGTTAGGATTGGCAATTTCAAAAAAATTAGTTGAATTATTAGGAGGAAGAATATGGATAGATTCAGCAAAAAGAAAAGGAACTAAGTTTTACTTTACAATTCCCTTTATTAAGATGCCTGAACTAAAGAGTAGTACACAAGAGCTGGCTTTAGTAAAAGAAAAAGGAGATCGTATAACCAAGTTCAATATTCTCATTGCTGAAGATGAAGAGTCTAGTTCTGAGTATTTGAATGTTCTGCTAAAGCAAATGGGTTTTGAGTCTTTTTTGGCTAGGGATGGATTTGAAGTAGTAGAATTTATCAAATCAGAAAGGGATGTAGATTTAATTTTGATGGATATAAATATGCCAGGGCTTAGTGGATTTGAAGCAACAAAAATCATTAAAGAGATGAAACCAACAATCCCAATTATTGCACAAACTGCTTATGCCATTTCCGGGGATAGAGAAAAAGCACTGGAGGCTGGTTGTGATGATTATATTGCTAAGCCAATAAGGAAAGATGAGCTCAAAGAGAAGCTGCAAAAGTTTCTTAATTAATTATAATATCAGGAAAATTGAGCTTAAAGAATAGCGAGGATTGTTAATTTTTTTTTAAATACTCCTCTTCTTGGACTTCCTTCGGAATAAACTTCTCGTCCAAGATTTTTTTCTTTTTAAATCTCAAATCGATAATCAAAAATCATCAATCGTTAAATAAAAAAAGCCGACCATTTGGTCGGCTTTTTTCTCTTGAGCTCCCCCTATTATAAAAAGTTACAACCAAAACTTTATGTTTTAGTGATGGAAGTTAAAAAACATGAAGCTTTAAAAATATCATCCTGAAATGATGACTTCTTTCTTCATTTGATGGGAAGTTAATATTGATATAAGCAACCTAGAAAATCAATTAACTTTGAATTATTACTCTCTTAGATTTCGACTCTAAAAGTTTAAATTTGGTTGGTGACGTACACACAAATATTTATCAATTCTCATAAAATAACGTTAAAATTTTACTTTTCTTTTTTGTCAAAAAATATATACTATCTTGTGTCTCTTAAAATTAAACTGAATGAAATTTAAGCATTTAATTATTATAATTCTTTTACTGAGTACTGTAATATCATGTAAAAAGGATGATGAACCTGCATTATCATTGTATGAAAGACTTAATGCTATTCCAGATTTCCAAATAACGATAATCTATCCGACTTCTCCTGATGAGCCATTTACTGAAACTTATAAAATAATGGTTACTCAACCTGTAGATCACAACAATCCTAGTGGACCAACATTTCAACAAGCCGTTTATTTGAAACATAACAGCGAGTCTGATCCTGTAATATTGCACACAGAGGGTTATAGATCATCTGAAAGTCGGAAGAGTGATTTAAATCCCCTTTTCCCCTCCAACTATGTAGGTATTGAACATCGCTATTATGGTGAGTCGACACCCGCAAATAAGGACTGGCAATATTTAACGATTGAACAGGCAGCAGCTGATCATCATAAAATTGTAGAGAGCCTAAAAACTGTTTATAGCGGAAAATGGCTTAGTACTGGTGGGAGTAAAGGAGGAAAGGCAGCACTTTTTCATAAGAGGTTTTATCCAGAAGATGTGGATGCTACGGTTGTTTACGTAGCACCCATTTCATTGGATCTTCCTGACTTGAGGATTGATAATTTTTTGAATACCCACGGAACGGTGGAATGCAGAGATAAAATCAAGAATTTTCAGCGAATGGCCTTGATCAAACGAGATGCAATGGTCAATAAAATTGAGGAGTACTCAACTCAAAATGGTTTCACTTTCTCAGTTGGTGCCGAGGCGGTTTTAGAATATGCAGTGATTGATTATCAGTTTTCATTTTGGCAATATAACAATATAGACTGCGCATTGATCCCAGATGAATCATCAACAGATCAGGAAATTTTTGATCATTTGAATGAAGTTCATCCAATATTATTTTATGAAGATAGATTAATATCCCGGCTTGAGCCCTTTTTTTATCAGGCATACACACAAGGTGGAATGTATTACCCAATAGAAGATCATCTTAGCGATCTGCTTACAACATTATCAAGTCCAAGGCAACGTTCATTAGCACCTGCAAATGTGGATATGGTTTATAGCAATTCGTTGATGTTGGATATTTCTGCATGGTTGAAATCCTATGGTAATAATATCATTTACATATATGGCGAAAATGATCCATGGACAGCAGCAGCAGTAAATCCAGATGAACAAATTACCAATTCTATACAAATTATTCAACAAGGGGTTAATCACCGATTCACATTGGACGAACTTGATGAACTGCCTCGGATCTATGCTTTGCTTGAAGATTGGCTTGATATTAGTATATGACACATATATTTAAACCCTAGAGGCTTCGAATTGAGGATAATCTTATCAACAATGATATTGAACTTCGAATCACTACCTTTAGACTGAAAGTAATCGGTTGGAAATTTTATATTGTGTAAGCGAGTGAGGTCTTCCATCCAAGGACTTTTCAAAGGTTATTTTTAAGATAATCTCTTAAAACCTTGCTCAAATTATGCACATCAAAACCCATTGATATACCTCAACAAGCTCAGCACAGGAGTTCAGGAACCGAGCAGGATTAATTGGGCTTTTCAATCTAATATCTAAAATCGACAATCGTTAAATAAAAAAAGCCGACCATTTGGTCGGCTTTTTTCTCTTGAGCTCCTCTTCTTGGACTCGAACCAAGGACCCTCTGATTAACAGTCAGATGCTCTAACCAACTGAGCTAAAGAGGAATTTCTCGTTTTTGAGTGTGCAAATATAAAAACAATTATTTTATTGTCAACACAAAACTCAAAAAATAATTTTTAATTTTTTTTGTCCCTATTATTTTATCATTCTCAAACGGCTAATTTCAAATTCTTTTAGGAAACGCCATCGACTTCTGGGGATGTCTTTTTTTGTCAATCCTGCGAATGATACACGATCTAGCTGTACAACTCTATAATCTAAGCTTTCAAATATTCGTCTTACAATACGATTTTTACCAGAATGTAATTCAATCCCAATTTGGCGTTTATCATCATTATCTTCGGTATAAGCAATTTTATCAACCTTGATTGGGCCATCTTCTAGCTCCATTCCGTCAGCAATTTTAATAATATCTGTTTTTAATAATTCTTTATCCAGAGTAACATGATAGATTTTTTTCATATTATGACTGGGATGAGTTAGCTTTTTAGCCATATCACCATCATTGGTAAAAAGTAATAGTCCAGTGGTGTTTCTGTCCAATCTGCCTACAGGATATATTCTTTCCTCACAGGCTTTTTCAACAAGACTCATTACAATTTTACGTTCCATAGGATCATCAGTAGTAGTGATAAAACCTTTGGGTTTATTCAATAAAACATAGACCAATTTTTCGGCAAAAAGAATTTTCCCTTTGTATTTTACTTTGTCAGTTCGGCTAACCTTTGTTCCTAATTCGCTAACAACTTTACCGTTAATATAAATTTCTCCATTGGCAATTAATTCATCTGCTTCACGGCGAGAACAAATTCCTGCATTGGCAATATATTTATTTAAACGAACAGAATCAGCTTGA
>JAOZUV010000418.1 GCA_029938505.1 Bacteroidales bacterium
AAATTTATCTTCAGGAGTATTATAAGCAAAGTGCAAAGCCACTGCAATTTCAACAGCACCAAGGCTTGCTCCTAAATGGCCTGGATTTTCAGACATCACATCCAAAATAAAATCACGAATCTCAGCACATAATTGTGGGAGCTGATTTTCTGATAATTTCTTCAGATCATCGGGCGATTTAATTTTTGATAATAATGTTCCCTGTATTGGTGTCATCGTTCCACAAAAATACGAGGAAAATGGATAGGATGAAAGAGCAATTTTAGGTTTGAGAATTAAAGCCTAAAATTAGGAAATGTGCTAATGTGCTAATGTGCTGATTAGTTTAACAATAAAGTTAAATAAATTAAGATTTCTTATAAAAGTCCCAATTCTAATTTCGCTTCATCTGTTAGCATTTCTTTATCCCAAGGGGGCTCAAAGGTGAGTTTTAAGTCTGCGCTTTTTACTTCAGGAATTTCAGCCACACTTTCGCGAACTTCAGCTGGCATGCTTTCAGCCACTGGACAATTTGGAGTAGTTAAGGTCATTAATATTTTAACATTGAAATCATCATCAATATTAATTTCGTAAATCAAACCCAATTCGTAAATATTCACTGGAATTTCAGGATCATAAATATTACGTAATACCTCGATAATGAATTGTTCTAATCTTTCTTTACTTATATCAGCCATGGTTTTAGTATTTACGCTTGCGCAGATTTAGTTTTAAATGCCAATGCATATAATTTCATTTGTTTGATCATGGATAGCAATCCATTGGAGCGGGTTGGAGAAAGATGTTCTTTCAAACCAATCTGATCTACAAAACTGAATTCAGCATTGATGATGGCATCGGGTGTTTGATTATTCATCACACGAATTAAAACATTTGCAATGCCTTTGGTGATGACCGCATCACTATCGGCGGTAAAGGTAATTCTACCATTTTCATGAATAGCATGTAACCAAACTCTAGATTGGCAACCCGAAATTAAATTATTCTCGATTTTGAATTTTGGATCAATCAATGGGATCTCTTTTCCCATCTCAATCAGAAAATTATATTTATCCATCCAATCATCAAACATGCCAAATTCTGCAATGATCTCTGCTTCTATTTCTTGTATACTTTTTACTTTCATTTTATCAATTATTCAAACATTTTTTTAACCTGAATGATCGCTTTCACCAATTGATCAATTTCTTCCTTGGTATTATACATTGAGAAACTAGCTCTGATAGTTCCCGGAATATTAAAATGATCGAGTATAGGCTGAGCACAATGATGACCCGTGCGAACAGCAATGCCTAATTTATCGATAATCATTCCGGCATCATAGGGATGGATATCGCCTATCAAGAAAGATAAAACACTGGCCTTTTCTTTAGCGGTTCCAATTATCCGAATACCCTCAATTTTCAAGAGTTCTTTTGTAGCATATTTAAGCAGTTCATTTTCGTATTTTGCAATTTTCTCTACCCCAATTTCTTTCACATATTTCAATGCTGCATCTAAACCTAAAACAGCTTCCACATTGGGTGTACCTGCTTCAAATTTAAAGGGCAATTCATTAAAAGTTGTTTTTTCAAAACTCACCTGATCAACCATTTCGCCACCCATTTGGTAAGGAAACATTTCGATCAACCATTTTTCTTTCCCGTAAAGAACACCAACACCCATAGGTGCATAAAATTTATGCCCTGAGAAGGCATAAAAATCGCAATCCAATGCCTGAACATCAATCTTAAAATGAGGGATTCCTTGGGCTCCATCAATCATGACTGGTACATCAAATTCATGGGCTTTATCAATAATCTCTTTGATGGGATTAACCGTTCCTAAAGCATTGGAAACATGAGCAACCGAAACAAGTTTTGTTTTTGTACTCAATAATTTCTCATACTCTTCAAATACAAATTCACCTTTATCATTCACAGGAACAATCTTCAGTACCGCTTTTTTCTCTTCACAAAGAATTTGCCAAGGAACCAAATTTGAATGATGCTCCATTGCCGATACAATGATTTCATCCCCTTCGTTGATAAACTTTTTACCAAAAGCCTGAGCCACTAAATTAATAGCTTCGGTTGTTCCTTTCGTAAAAATTAGTTCATAATGCTCTGCAGCATTCATGTATTCCTGAAAGTTTTTACGCGTTTCTTCAAAAGCTACGGTCGAGATTTGACTCAAATAATGCACTCCACGATGAATGTTTGCATTATCCTCTGAATAATATTTAACAATGGCATCAATCACTGCCTGTGGCTTTTGATTGGTAGCGGCATTGTCTAAATAAACAAGTGGACGATTGTAAATTTCCCTCTTTAGTATCGGAAAATCATCTCTTATTTTTTGAATGTCGAAATCCTGCATGAGCAAGAATTATTTAAATTTTACTTAGGTCAATATTAAATTCAATATCCTTTTCAGGGTTGTTGCAATGCAAAACACAATTATCGCAAATAGATAATTCGCCACGCAAACGTTTTTTTACCATATCGTCAATGCGATTTCTCAATGCTTCGATAGAAATATGATTGATCACCTCCGCAGCAAAAGCATACATCAGCAACATGCGTGCATTTTCTTCTGTAATTCCGCGAGAACGAAGATAAAACATGGCTTCATTATCTAGCTGTCCAACCGTTGCACCGTGACTACATTTTACGTCATCGGCATAAATCTCAAGGAATGGTTTAGCATCGATAGAAGCCGTATCTGTCAACAAAATATTTTTATTATTTTGGAATGCATTGGTATTCTGGGCATCCTGACA
>JAOZUV010000419.1 GCA_029938505.1 Bacteroidales bacterium
AGGACCACCTTCACCTGCAAACATACGAGTTGGATCTTCACCCTCCCTTTTAAAAGGAAATACACCAGCAGCATAGGGAAATTCGCCCGGCACATTTTCGCGCAATACCCATTTTAAAATATCTCCCCAGCCTTCGTATTGCGGCAAAGTAATTTTAGGGATTTGCAAATGCGATAATGATTCAGTATGCGTTTCAACAGTAATTTCTTTATTTCTAACCTTGTATTTATAAATAGGTTCTTTAAAGGCTTTTTTCTTTTCTTCCCATGATTCAATAATCTCTTTAACGTGACCATCTAAATCGCGTTCAATTTTTTGATAAGCTTCTTCCAAATCAGCAATCGACAATTTGTTTTTTTTAGGATCCAAAGTTTCAACAGCCTTTTTCAAAGCATACATGCGTTGTGCAACTTCAGCTTGATCTTCTGCCCATTTATTATAATTTCGAACAACATCAGAAATTTCAGAAAGATAACGCGTACGGTTTGGCGGGATAATATAAACTTTTTCCGAAAGTTCTTCGGTAATTTTCATTTTCGATTTAAAATCGACATTGGTTTTTTCTTTGATTTTAGCAATCAAAGCACGGTATAATTCGTTTACCCCCGGATCATTAAATTGGGAAGCAATGGTTCCATAAACAGGCATTTTATCTACATCATCATGCCATAATTGATGATTACGTGCATATTGTTTTTTCACATCCCGAAGGGCATCCAAGGCTCCACGTTTATCAAATTTATTGAGTGCAATAATATCTGCAAAGTCAAGCATATCAATTTTTTCGAGCTGAGTAGCTGCCCCATATTCAGGAGTCATCACATACATCGAAAGATCACTATGATCAATAATCTCCGTATCCGACTGACCAATACCCGAGGTCTCTAAAATTACCAAATCAAAATTGGCAGCCTGAACAATAGTCTCAGCATCCTTCACATATTTCGACATCGCCAAATTAGATTGACGCGTAGCCAACGAACGCATATAAACTCGTGAATTGAAAATAGAATTCATTCGAATACGATCACCTAAAAGGGCTCCTCCTGTTTTACGTTTGGAAGGATCTACCGAAATAATCGCAATAGTTTTATCTTCAAAATCAGCCAAAAATCGTCTTACCAATTCATCAACCAAACTTGATTTTCCTGCTCCACCTGTACCGGTAATTCCTAATACGGGTGCTTTATATTTTTCTGCCCGTACCTCAATTTCTTTAAATAAATCTTTAATTTCATCTGGATTATTTTCAGCAGCAGAAATAAGTTTTCCTAAAGTTTTAGGGTCTTTTTCTAAAACCCCATTCAACTTCACATCTATGTTTTTCCCGGTAGGAAAATCAGATTTTTCCATCAAATCGTTTATCATTCCCTGTAAGCCCATAGTACGGCCATCATCGGGTGAATAAATCCGAGCAATCCCATAACTATGCAATTCCTCCATTTCCTCGGGAAGAATCACACCTCCACCTCCACCAAAAATCTTAATATGTTCACATCCCTTTTCTTTCAAAAGATCATACATATACATAAAAAATTCAGTATGGCCTCCTTGGTAAGAAGTAATGGCAATTGACTGAACATCTTCCTGAATAGCACATTCTACAATTTCCTGAACCGAACGATTATGCCCAAGATGAATAACCTCAGCTCCGGTACTTTGTATAATACGACGCATCACATTAATGGCGGCATCGTGGCCATCAAATAAAGAGGCAGCCGTAACAATACGAATATGATTTATTGGTTTATAAATCTCATTACTCAACATAGTCTGAATTTTAATTTATTAGGTTGAGCAAATATACGGATTCCTTTCTAATTTTTAACACTTTAGGGTATTTTGAAATGCTCCTGAATGTGGGAATTTATTTTAATTCTTAATGAATAAATCTATAATATTACAGCCTTTTTTGTACATTTAGTATCATAAACCTAAAGATGAAACACTTATGATTAAGCAACTCATTTTCGCCACAACCTTACTCATTACATTAGGAGTTTTCGCATGGACTATTCTGCGAATTTTCTCTTACATAAAATTTACAAAACCCTATCCGATTAAAGATATTCCAAAACGAATTTGGATTATGTTAGAGGTAGCAATCGGGCAAACAAAAATTTTCCGTAAACCCGTTATTGGACTTCTACATGCCTTGGTTTTCTGGGGATTTCTGGTAATTTTAGTGGGAAGTTTAGAAATGATTATCGATGGTATTTTCGGTACTGAACGCATACTTTCAGCAATAGGTCCTGTTTATAATGTGCTTTTTGCCTCCGGCGATATTTTTGCTTTAATCATTGCAATCTCCATTTTAGTTTTTCTTTTTCGTAGGATCTTCATGCACATCAAGCGTTTTTATGGTGTAGAGATGAAAAAGATTTCAAAAATTGATGCTAATCTTGCACTCACCATAATCTTTTTATTGATGATTACCCTTTTGGGGATGAACACATTTTATGTGTTACATATGCAACATAGCGGACATGAAATTTTGGGTGTTTATCCGGTAAGTGAATTTATTGCTGGAATAATTTCAGGTGTTCCAGATAACTGTATTTTTTATACCCACGAATTTAATTGGTGGGCTCATATCTTATTGATTTTCTTGTTTGCAAACATGCTTCCTTATTCAAAACACTTCCACGTATTTATGTCGGTACCAAATGTATTTTTGAGCCGTTTACAACCTTTGGGATATTTGGATAATATGCCAGCCATTACCAAAGAAGTGAAATTGATGATGGATCCAAATGC
>JAOZUV010000420.1:0-720 GCA_029938505.1 Bacteroidales bacterium
AGGAATTATCATTACACACGCTGGCAGTAATGGAATCTGGTACACGAACGTTTTAGTTATACCAAAATTGGATAGAGCTTTTATAGTTTCTACCAATTCACGAGATTTTGGTGTTACCAAAGATCTGTGCACTGAAGTAACAAATAAGCTAATTAGGATGGAATTAAAATCCTATAAGAAATAAATAGCTGAAAAGAATTATGAATAAGCTCAGCGTTTTACTGTTATCATTGTTATTAATATTAAAATTCTCATTTATTTTTTATTTGAAGGATTTAAAGGTAGTTTCAATTTACCTCAGCACATCCATGAAAATCTCAGACTGACTAAAGCACCCTTCGATGGAGTGGATTTAATTTTGCTTAATCAAAGATAGAAATAATTTTTATCAGCAAATGGGGTGAAACCCACAGTTGATTTAAAACCTGCATATACTTAAACAGAAATCGGGTGTTTATATTTATAAACCAAATATATGTATATACTCGCCATTTGTGTATTGGTTTGTCACTTCTGTTGACTGATGCATGCCTTTTATAATAGAAGAAACTACTTTCGTTTTTTATAAAAAATTCAATCCCATTAAATTGTAGCATCAATTAATAAAAAAATGAAATACATCAAATTAATTACAATTGCACTTTTTGTAACATTTGTACAAACTGGCGTTAATGCCCAAACCATCGTATGGAAACAATTAGCCTCTCTTCCGGAAGGATT
>JAOZUV010000420.1:730-2756 GCA_029938505.1 Bacteroidales bacterium
TGTGGTGAAGCCGTTAGCCTAAACAATGAAATATATTTTATAGCAGGACGAAGTAAAACTTTAAAAAACTCGTTTTTTTTCAAATTCAATCCCAAAACGAATCAGTGGGAAAAATTAGCAAACATCCCAAAGCCCGCAACCAACTTAGCCTTAGCAATAGTCAATGAGAAAGTATATGCGATTGGTGGGGATAGATTCCAGAATTCAAATCGTGAATACAATCCTCAAACTGATACATGGAAAATCCTAAAACCCATGCCTACTGCTCGGCAACATATCGATTGTGGAATTTATGATGATAAAATTTACATTACAGGTGGACTCACTTCTTGGAAAAGTATAACAAAAAAGCATGAAGTTTACGATGTTGTTAAGAATACTTGGTCTGAAAAAGCAGCGATTCCTTCATTAAGAAATTGCCCAGCAGTCGTTACAAAAGATTCTTTAATATATGTGATTGGAGGTGGAGGTAGCAAAGCCAGTGTATGGGAAAAAACAGCCAGCATAGAATGTTATAATATCAAATCAAATACATGGGAGAGAAAAGCCGATTTACCCTATAAATTATATAAACCGGCAGCAATTGTAGTTAATAATAAATTAATGGTTTTGGGAGGTTCGACAACAATCGGTGAAAATACTGTTACGCTGGACAAAGTTCTTATTTATAATTCTGAATCTGATAAATGGATAGAAACGACTCCTTTACCTTCAAAAAATATATTTTTTGGTTGTACTTCCATCGGAAATAAAATTTATGTAATTGGAGGGACCGCAGGAGGTGAGTCTGATTGGCTTAACTATCCTGTAGTTTATGAAGGAGAGATAATTAACAAATAATTCTAAAAATCAATACTATGAAAAGTAAAACGATTATAATATTTTTATTGCTGAGCTTCCTTACAGTTTCATCATATGCTCAACAAGAAAAAGTTGTTGTTACCTATGTTGGGAATTCTGGTTTCCTGCTAAACATTGGTGACAAAAAAATCCTAATCGATGCTTTATTCAAAGGCTTTAAGGGTGCTTACGAATTACCTCAGGAAGTTCAGGATAAGCTAACACTCACTCAAGCTCCCTTTGATGATGTGGATTTAGTATTAGTAACCCATGCGCATGGCGATCATATTAATCCAGATATGGTAAAACAACATTTGCAAAACAATCCAAAAGCATTTTTCGCATCTACACAACAAACAGTTGATGCGCTCAATGATTCTACTGATCGTTGTATTGGCTTTAATCCCACCAAAGAAAAATCGGATAGCAAAGTAATAGATGACATAAGTATAGAAACGTTTTTCCTTCCACATGGTCCGGATGCAAGAATCATTAATATTGGTTTTCTTATTTCTGTGAATGGGATCACTATCTTTCAAACCGGTGATGCTGATTTTGAACAGTTTACTTTTAAAGAATTTAGATCACTTCTGTTGCCTGAAAGAAATATCGATCTTGCATTTATTCAGCACTATTATTTGAGAGGTGACTCATTAAATAATAAGTTTATTCGGGAAGCCATTGGTGGCAAATACATTTTCCCAATTCATTATCATTTTACAACGCCAGCTTTTGACTCTACTATCGTAAAGCAGAATTACCCTAATGCTATTATCTTCAAAGAAGAAATGAAGACATGGGAAATGCCTCTAAAAGAAAACAAATTTGCGAACTTAAAAGGAGATTATCTTGGACAAGTTCCTCCTGGAGAAACACCTGTGGTTTTCGCCCGATGGTAAGTATCTTTTCTTTACACGTTGGCATGGCAGAGATAACGAGGATATAATGTGGGTGAGTGCAAAAATTATTGATGAACTTAAAAAAGAAGTATTTAATAAATAAGAATATACAATGAGAAATATATTGAAATTATTCACCGTTATTTTGCTCTTAAGCTTTATAGGATTTGCTTGTACTTCAACCAATTTCCTTGAAACAAAAGATGCCTATTTCGGTCTAACACCTCCAGGATTAATTCCTGAAGTATTTGCGCCTAACATTGCCTCTGACAGTACTTGGGCAGAAC
>JAOZUV010000421.1 GCA_029938505.1 Bacteroidales bacterium
TAAATACACCGTCAAAACCCTTTTCAAATGCATGTAATATCCATCTTGATTTAATGGCACTTGAACATGGTACATTGATAGTGTAAACTGTTGGCGGATAATGTTTTTTCAGAAGGCCCGCTAAATCAATAGCGGGATCTGAAATCTTTTCCGTAGAGAATACCAATATCTTTGGAGCTGTTTTTATTTCCTCCATAACGACTATCCTTTTTTCAAATAGATTTTGAAAAAACCGGATTCTTCAACTGTTCCAAGATATTCGTGACCTTTTTTATTAGCCCATTTTGGAATATCCCGTTTTGTTCCTTCGTCAGCAGAAAGAATTTCCATAATTTCTCCTGAAGCAATAGTTCCGATTGCTTTTTTTGCTTCCAATAAAGGACCAGGACATGCTGTTCCCCTTGCATCTACAACTTTGTCTGCTACAATGGCAGTTAATTCTTCTGTGCTCATAATTTTTGTTTTTTTATTAATACTTAAATAAATAAATGTACGTCTGCTTCCTGCGCTGATTCAATGTATTCGCCAATTCCACAAATATCATCAGCAAGGTCAATAAAGTCTTCCATTTTTTCGCCACCCCACATTTTTCCTGCAAGGCTACATATGTGAATTTTTACGTTTGTAAGTTCTTTTGACATTTCGAAGAATTCAATCCAGCTTGGAACTTTGAGTGTTTCCAATGATTTTGAGAATTCTTCTTTTAAATGGGGATATTCTGAAAGACCATCAAGCTTATCTTCATTCCCTTTCACAAAGGCACGAGCACCCATTAATAACACATAAATATCTACATCCATATCATCAGCGGCAGCTCCACTTAAAACGACTCCCGCACCAACTAGTTTATCAATACTCCCTGAAAAAAGAGCCATTGTCATTTTTTTATTTTCCATAAGGCATTTCTATTTTAATTCTATTAAATTTTTTACGCACTTTTTAAATACAATAGCTTCAATTATCCACCACAACCACCACTAGTTACCTCTTGTATAGGAGCCGATCCTTCATCAAGTTTTTCTACCCCTGTTTCAACTATTTCGGGATACATTTCTGACCATCCCTTCCACCCATTTTCTATCATCGAAACATCATGGTATTTTAATTTTAGCAGTGTTTCGGCACATAAAGCACTATATTCATCATTATAGTTATAGACCACTATTTTTGTTCTTCTATCGGATATCTTATTTGAAAATTCGAGAGTGCCCCGTGGAATATTTATTGCACCCGGAATATGTCCTTTAATAAAATCATCTGCCTGACGACAGTCAATAATCTCATAGCTTCCGTCATGATCTGATATTGCTTTATAGTCTGCAACAGAAATAGCGTTAACTTTTGATTTGGCATTCGCAAACATATCCTCAAGAGTCTCTTGTTGAATGTTATTGTTGCATCCACTAATAGAGATTAGTATCAGAAAGCTTATAATAATTTTTAATTTTTTCATCTTTTATATTTTATTTGTATTATCCCCCACAACCCGATTCTACTTTCTTTTCAGTTGAATCATTCAGGTCTGGTCGCCATGCTCTCCATCCACCTTCAAGATTTTTTACATTTTTGTAGCCAAGCTTAAGTAAGGTTTTTGTGGCAAGAACTCCTCTTGCTCCACTTTTACAATAGATTATAATTTCCGTTGAATCTTTATGGGGCAAACTTTCGTAATAATTTTCCCAAAATGCTTCATTTGCAATTTGAAATTCAAGAATACCTCGTGGAATATTTATAGGCTCCAAATACATGCTGTAGTCATAATCCATATTGATGAATCCGCTTTTAAATTCCTTTGGAGTGCGAATATCTAGTAAATGAAACTCTTCACCACTCTCTATTTTTATTTTCAAATCTTCAACAGAAATTTCATCAATTGCAGCTTTAGCATCTGCTACCATTTCGCTGCCATTTTCATAAATTCCGGTACAAGCCGAAGCCACGAATACGATGAGTATTACAAGTACATAAAAAATATTTTTCATTCTATTATATGTTTAGTAAATACAATTATTAATAAGCACTGAATTTTCCTGTTTTTTCATTCCATTTAACAAAAACATACCATATAAACAGGATGGCTAAAACGATAACAACCGACCAGGTATAGCCTATATAATCAGGCATGAAGTTTTTGTACATTAAATTATGTGGTAAAAGATCTACAAATGCAGGAACAATAAATTTCTTTGATATAGGAGAGATAAGTAAAAATCCTAGCACTGCTGCCCATAATTTTACTTGTCCTTCGCCGAAGCGCCATAATGCACCAACGGCACATCCACCGGCTATTGTCATTCCAAGGCCAAAGATGAAACCTCCGATAGGAGCTCTTAACCAGAAATGTGGGAATACCCATGTCATTTCTCTGGCACGAAAAGCTGTTTCGCCTGCACCAATACCGAATATTTTAATGGCTGTAAATCCTATAATTCCAATTATTAATCCTGCTATAACACCTATTGTACTTGAGGATTTTCCTGTCATAAAAGGATCTCGAAATGAGGCAACAATACAAAATCTTGATCGCTGACAAATCAATCCCATTATCAAACCAATGATAATAAACCATGACATAATTTTATTGTCATTTCCGAAATATATATAGGCTATTGTTAATGCTATAATTATTACAATCCAGCCTAAGTATTTTTGCCAGTTACCGCTTTTCTCGGATGCTGCCAATAATGTTTTGCTTTTACCCATACTAAAACCAGGTAAATGTTCCATTTCCCACATTAAGTATTTTAGTGCAACA
>JAOZUV010000048.1 GCA_029938505.1 Bacteroidales bacterium
GTCCAAACTTTATCAACATGTTCTTTTTAATCATCAAATCTTATAGTTCATTATAGTAATGTAGTAATCAGTAGTAATATTCAAACAGTCAAGTTAGTTCAATCTAGTGTGCTTCATGCCATCCGTTAATAATGCTTTTAAAATTGCTTAGTGCTGTTTTTCCCATGGTACAGAAATAAATATGTATCACCAAAAAAAGAGAAATTACAAATCCAGTAATTAAATGAAGAAGATCAAATATATGTATGCTTTCTTCACCAAGTACATTGTTTTGCATAAAATCTGGAAAAATTAATACCCAACCACTAATAACTACTATTGGTACTAAGAAATACATGAGTATTACATAGGTAATTTTTTGTAAGGGATTAAATTTTGATTTTTCTGTAATTGGAAAAGGAGCTTCTTCACCTTTAAAAATACCCAAAGCATAATGTCTGAATTGCTTAAATAAATCCAAAATAAAACCTTTTAATACAATCCGATAATGTCTGCCATTAGGTCTTATTAAATTCCCTATAATAAAGAAGAAATAGCTTAGAGATAATAGTACACCTGCAATATTGTGATAATTAACAGCTACATCAAAACGAATAATCAGTGTATAATCTGGATTTGAATATTGCATACTTAATCCGGTAAAAATCAATGTTAAACATAATAGGGCATTCAAGCCGTGCCAAACCCGAATCCATTGTGGATATAAATATATTTTTTCTGACATACTACCTGGATTTAAAAATGATACGTAAAATAACATGAATACTTATACCCCCCAGTGTCGTCAAAAAGATTAGAATACTGGCAAGATTTAAAACATAGTTCCGGTTACCACCAATTAACTTAGGAGATTCCAAGTTCTCGTCTCTATCTTCGCTATACGATTTACCTTCATTTTGGTATTTATAAAGGGTTTCGCTCAATATCGAATTTTGAGAGTGACACTCAGCACAACGCTGAACAGCCTTATCTTTAGTTTGTACATTATGGGCGACAAGAATTTCATTATTGATTTCAGTATGACACTCTATACATCGCACACTCTGAAAATGCAAAACCTGATTAGGCAACCACTCGTGTTTCTCCAAAATATTGGGATTTTCCAAGGTAGTCAGTAATTGATATTTTGAAATATCAGCATGACAGCTTAAACAAATATTATTATCGTATTGAATGATTTCTTTTAGATGACCATTTGTTCGTGCACTGATTTTATAGGAGTGCGGATTGTGACACATCCAACAAGTAAATTCATCAGAATGTTTGGATGAATGCACACTATTGTGAAATTCTTCTTCAATTTGATCAAAGCCATATTTGGCATAATCGTCATCGCCTCCGTGACAATCCATACAGCCCATTTTGGGTTCCATTCGTAATTCGCCTGAATGTGGAAATATGGAATATTCAGATGAGTGACAATCGGTACAACTGAAATTTCGATGATTGGCCTGATAATATTCAGCCGAATCAACGATAAAATAAGGGTTCATACGTTCCCTGATCATTCTTTCGAACCAGTCATTATAGTAGTTATAGTATTTATGACCATGACATTTCAAACATTGCTGATTTTCTTTGGCATAATCAAAAGTAATAGTAGTTTGGTCTTGAGCGAGTAGTTCTGGGTAAAAAAATAATACTGAAATCAGAATAAAACCAAGTTTAGTAATCATGTTTAGTTTTGCTTTCATTCGTGTATTTTTAAGAATTGGGTGTTCTTTAATTAAAGAACACCCAATTTAACAAATTGTTTATTATTTAAGAGTTCTATTAAGGTTTATAAATGTTTGCCTGCTTTTTATTGTTAGTGTTAATTTAGGCATTCATATTTTTTCTTTTTCAAGAATTAAAAACTCCACAAACGTGTAATGGTAAAACCAAACATCATGTCACCATTTGTCCAATCGTTATCATTCATCATCATATTGTATTGATTACTCAATGCATCAGCAGTTCCCAGATAAACTTGGAAAACATGTGTACCTGTTGCAAATTCAACTCCCAAAGCTAAATTTGCTTTTGGTTTGAATCCTAATTCAAGAAATTCTTGAGTACTTTTAATATGCAATGGGATGTCGTAATTAAAAATGAAAGAACCTTGTGGGCTAAATTTTGCACGACCACTAAAAGAAAGACCATATTTATCATGTTCCAGTCCTGGTTCTACATTATTTATGTGTGAAAAACTAGGAGCAAATTGTAAGGAAATAGCATCACTAAATTTACGGGCAAATATGATTTGTGCAAAGAATGAATATCTGTTTTGGCCTTCAAATGCTTCGCCAAAAACTTCTTTATCTCGTCCGTCACTAGCTAAATTACCATAAAGAGTAATTGCTACAGGCATATTATTTGACCTGGTTTGATGGATAATATTCCATTTCACACGAACATCATACAATTTACGATCTTTCGTTGCTCCAATACCAATCATCAAATAGTCTCTGATGCTATAATTAAGACCCATTCGAATATTGGATGGTGCATAAAGACCAAACATGTCATCTGTTCCATTTTGAATAGTTCCAAATCGGTGCTCAATGACCATCTCTAAAGTTCCTTTATCTGGAACAAGAATGGTTTGGTTATCAATGATTACACCACTTTCAAAAGTACCACTAACGGGCCTTTCTTTTGCTTTTGGCTCTGCATCCTGTGCCATTAATACACCAACACTAAGAAGCAGCCCTAATAGAAGTAAAGTTATTTTTTTCATAAGTTCCGTTTTTTAATTATTTAATGCTCCTTCTTGAATCCACAGTAAAATTTTTGCAGCCTGTGCTGACGAATAGAATTTTTGTGGATGAGTGCTTGTAGATACTAGAATATAATCATATAACTTACTGGCTTCAGGATCAGTTAAATTAACTAGATTCATAGACATAATGCTATTGTAAGCGTTTACAGCCGTTAAGTCTGGTGCTGTTTTTCCTGGATAATGACAAGAAGTACAATAATCACCATTCGTAAAAACTGGAATTATTTTAGAAGCAAAACTAATCGGATTATCTGGATCAGGAGTTGGGGGATCTATGTCTGCGTCAGGGTATTGAACAAATGTATATTCACATCCAGCCAAAAATAAGACCCCAAAGAAAAGCATTATAAAATATAGTCTTGTGTTTTTCATTTTTTGTAAGTTTAAGTTTAAAATTTAGCAAAAAAAAGGCTCCTTAAAATTGAAGCCTTTTTTATCTAAGTTCTAATGTGAAATTAAGGAGTAACTTCAGCTATAGTATTTGTTAATAGTGTCTTGATGTACAAATAATTATGTGCACCATGGCTACCATCATAATGAGCTAAGTTTAAATTAATAATTGCAGCTGCATGAGTAGCAGACATTGTTTGTGGAATTGCATGGCTAGTTGCATCAAGAACTCCAGCATCCATTAACAATGCTTTTAGTTGTGCTTCCAAACCATCAATTTCGGTTGCAGTTGTAGCCATTTTTGCATTTAATGCTCCTGAATCAGGATGACATGCAACACAACCTGCACTATTCACAGAAGTGCTACCATAAGAAGTTTTAGTAATCCCCATTGTATGACCACCCATTGCAACACCATCAGCTTCTGCCATATGGCAATCCACACAAGTATTTTCAATTTGGGTTCCATGAGCAGAATTTAAGTATCCTGTTCCAAACTCAAAACCTCCAGTACCAGCCATAACAGCGGCTTGTGCACCATAATGAGCTCCCCAATATTTATGTGGAATAAAAACATCAGATCCACCTAAAACAGGCATTGGTTCTGGAAGTCTATTTTGGTGACAATTGGCACATAAATTTCCTTTACCTAAATCAACCTGAGCACCGTTAATATGAAGCGTAACAGCAGAAGTTGTTGTAAGAGCTAAATCAGAAGAAGTGTAGGTGTCATGTATATTATGACAAGTATAACAGTTAATTGGGTTAGGATTGCTAATTATAGCTCCTTCCGCTAAAGGATCATAAGAGCCTGAAAGGTTTCCTAAGAATCCCTGACTTGTGTGACAAATAGCACAATCTTCATCATTTCTGTTGAAATTGCCACCAGTAGCATGTGTACTTGCTTCCCACTGATTAATTTGGGAAAACATTCCTTGAGATTCACCACCATCGTGGCATGCTATACATCCGGCTGTACCGTCTGTACCGTTAATTCCGTCTTCACCAGCTACACCTGCTGCTCCTGTTGCTCCTTGAGCACCTGTTGCTCCCGCTGGCCCTTCTTTTGTACAGCTTGACATCAGGATCATGCCCGATACGAAAGCTATCGATAAAAATGTTAAAAATGTAAATTTTTTCATTGTCGTAGTTTTAGTTAGTTTTTGCGCTTTTAACTATTACAATATTAGGGATTTTACTCTCCTTGGAAAGCTTAGTAATACTGAGATTTATCGGAGCTAACAATGAAATATGTCTCTTTTTTCTTGACATTTATTGGCAATTGATTGATATTTGTCAACGCTTTGATAATTGATTTTGCATCTTGCGTACTTTAGTCGACATAAGCATCTGTTTAAAAAGCATTTGATCACTTCAGTATTGCATTGCCAATAAAACAGTCTTACTTAGACTTACTATAAATACTATATTTTTGACTTTTATGGCACAATTTATTAACACCACATATTGCACAAATTGCAACAAACAAGCAAGTATGTTTAAGCTCCTCACACCTGAGGAAATGACATATCTTAATGAGCACAGACATGAAGTTCGTTTTAATCCTGGCGAGACTATTTTTAAAGAAAGAGGTGCCTTAACCCATATCGGATGTATAACCTCAGGCTTGGTTAAGGTTTATACCGAAGGAATTAACAAACGAAATTTAGTATTTTACATTTTAAAGTCTGGTTCTCTTATAGGTGGGCCTGGTTTTATGGATGATAATAGATTGCATTATTCAGCATCTGCATTAACATATGTTACGGCTTGCTTTATCGAAGTTGACGCTTTTATTAAAGTTATCAGTACTAATCATCAGTTTACCACTGAAATGTTTAAAATGATAAACCGGAAGTCGAGTATTTATATGGATAAACTCGTATCTCTTACTCAGAAACAAATGCCAGGCAGAATAGCAGATACTCTTCTGTATTTATCGGAAGAAATTTATAATTCTCAAGAATTCACTGTTGATGTTTCCCGTCAGGATATTGCTGACTTATCTGCCATGTCAAAAGAAAGTGCTATTCGTATTATAAAGGAGTTTAAAGATGCCGGCTATGTCAGTTGTGAAAACAATGATATTGTTATTAAAGACCTAAAAGCTCTGAAAAAAGTAAGTCTGACAGGATAATATTTATTCCCCTTATTTCCTACCTTTGCACTAACCAATGATATTTTAAGTGCATAAAAAAAACCTTTTTAATGCCTCGTTTGTATCTCGTGAATTTTTTATCGGAGATATTGCTATTGGGCATAAAAACCCCATTCGGATTCAATCTATGACATCAACCAATACTAATGATGTTGATGCAACAATACAGCAATGCTTAAGATTGATTAATGCTGGCTGCGAATTTATAAGAATTACAACCCCTGGACTTAAAGAAGTTGAAGCTCTTAAAAATATTCATAAAAAACTTCGAGGGATGGGGATAAAAACACCCATTATTGCTGATGTTCATTTTAATCCTAAGATTGCAGAGGAAGCAGCCCGTTTTGTTGAAAAAGTACGGATAAATCCAGGAAATTATATCGACAAAAACTCAAGTACAAAAATTCATTTTTCAGATGCTGAGTATAAATATGAACTCAAAAAAATTGCTATTAATTTAGAGCCTCTCATAAAAATCTGTAAAGCCAATAATACAGCTATTCGCATTGGGAGCAATCACGGATCGTTGTCTCACCGAATTACCTCAAAATATGGCGATACTCCTTTGGGAATGGTTGAATCTGCCATGGAATTTGTGAAAATTTGTGAGGAATTTGAATTCCACAACATTGTACTTTCAATGAAATCAAGCAATACGAAAGTAATGGTTCAGGCAAATCGCTTGCTTATTAACCGAATGCTTGAAGAAGGAATGAATTATCCTTTACATTTAGGAGTAACCGAGGCTGGAAATGATATTGAAGGGCGCATCAAATCTGCTGCCGGAATTGGAACCTTATTAGAAGAAGGCATTGGAGACACTATTCGAGTATCTCTCACTGAAGAACCTGAAAATGAAATTTCTGTTGCAAAATCTATCCTAAAAAAATACGATCCACTTAGAATAACTGATCGAAAAAAATCCTTATATTTTTCAAAAATAAATCCTTTTGAATACAAGCGAAAAATAAGTTTAGCCAATAAAAAAATTGGAGGTTTTAATGTTCCAATTATCGTAGGGGAACCAAATTCAAAGGCTGATTATTCAACTGTAGAATTTGAAAAATTATCAAGCCAGCTCATTGTTTTATTATCTTCCCATACTGATAATATTGAAAAAACAAAGCAAAAGATAAATACCTTAATTGAACAAAATTCCGAAACTCCAATCATTATTAAAAGATCTTATTCAAATTTAAGTGATGATGATTTTATAATCCGAGCTGCTATTGATTTTGCTTCATTACAATTAGATGGTTTAGGGGATGGAATCTGGATAAAAAATGATTCTTATAATGGTGATTTAACCGAACTCTCAAAACAAATATTGCAAGCCTGTGGAACACGAATTACATCAACCGAATATATTGCCTGTCCTTCCTGTGGGAGAACACAATACGACATTCAATCAGCCCTTGAAAAAGTAAAAACAGTAACTAAACATTTGGTGGGATTAAAAATTGCTGTTATGGGATGCGTAGTTAATGGTCCTGGTGAAATGGCCGATGCTCATTATGGATATGTTGGTGCTGGAAAAGGAAAAGTAAATTTATATAAATCAAGGGCATTAGTTAAAAAGGGGATTCCCGAAAAAAATGCCATTGATGAATTAGTTCAGCTCATTAAAATGAATGGTGATTGGTTGGCATCAAAATAAGATGAAATTCTAAATTGTTTTCCCGCTAATTAAACAAACACTCTTGGGAATAATATTAAACTCAAGAGGTGAATGACCCAAAGATTCTCCATCGGCCTCCAAAAACACAGAATATTTAGGTCGAGCAATTATTTCAATCTTCTTCCCGGTAAATGTTTCTACCTCCGGAATCTTTACAAAAGATCCATCATAAAGATTTTTAATATTGGTAATAACTTTAAATTTTGAAGCTTTTTTTATAAGGGTAATATCAAATTGGCCATTGTCAGGAACAGCACCTGGTAACTGCATCATCCCACCACCATTGTATTTGCATATACCAATACTAATACTAAAAACCTTTCCGTTATATTTTTGTTTGCCATCTATCTCAATCATCATATGATTGAATTTATATTGTACCAGTCCTAAAAAAAGATTAATCAAATAAGCAAAGGGACCACCCTTTCCTTTCTCTTTCATCGAATTGGTTTTTTGGGCAACTAAAGCATCATATCCCATACCAGCCATATTCACAAAGTAACGAGTATGGGTTTCGGTGTTTTTATAACTAATTTTTCCAGCGTCCTGAATAAAAGTTTTATTTTTTTGTAAAATTTTAATGGCCTCTTCATAATTATTAGGAATCTCATACATTCGACCCCAGTCATTTCCTGTGCCAACAGGAATCATTCCAATCTTCACCTGATTAGTTGGAATTATATCTTGAGAAAAAACACCATTAATAACTTCATTCATAGTACCATCTCCACCAACAACTATAATTTTTCGGTAACCATCCAAAACGGCTATACGACCTAGTTCAATGGCATGAGTTTTATGCTCGGTAAAAATATTATCAAATTCAATCCCGTATTGAACTAATAATTTACTGATTAGCCCCCAATCTTTCAATCCTTTTCGACTCCCCGAATTTGGATTTACAATCACTAAACACTTCTCTTCAATCGAATTTTTCAAACTTCAGTTTTAATAAATAAAAAAATTTATTTTCGCCAAAATGCTGGAGCAAATATAATAAGAACTGTAAATAACTCCAGTCGTCCCAATAACATCAAAAACGATAAAAACCATTTCCCAATATCTGGGATGTTAGCATAATTACCTGTTGGTCCAACCAATCCAATCCCCGGACCTATATTTCCTAAACTTGCGGCAGTAGCTCCAATAGCAGTTTCAAAATCTAAACCTATGATTGACATGACCATGGTTCCAAAAGCAAAAATCATCATATAAATCAGGAAAAATGCCATGATTTTTGAAATAATTTCTTTGGGGACAGATTTTCGATTTAACTTCACCGGAATAACAGCCTGCGGATGAATTAACCTTTTTAGTTCTAATCCGCTATTTTTAATCAATAATAATTGACGAATAACTTTCATTCCGCCACCTGTTGAGCCAGCGCTTCCTCCAACAAACATCAATAAGAATATAAACAACCAAAGCATACCCGGCCAAAGTAAATAATCGGAAGTAATATAACCCGTCGTAGTAACTATAGATACCACTTGAAAAAGAGTGTCTCTAAATATTTTTTCAATTCCTGTATTAGAAATAATAATTATAGAGGTGGTAATAATCAATGTGACAGAAAACAAAATCCCAATATAATATCTAAATTCTTCATTTTGTTTTATCCTGCTAAAAT
Organism: Bacteroidales bacterium; assembly: GCA_029938505.1. Next base: position 8,618 of record JAOZUV010000048.1, read on the forward strand.
TACCAAGCAAGGCATAGTAGTGTAAGGTAAAATTAGTACCCGCTAATATCATAAATACAATAACTACATATTGGATAAAAGGAGAAAAGCTTGCAATGCTATCATTTTGGGTTGAAAAACCTCCAGTGGCCATGGTTCCAAAAGCATGGCAAAGTGCATCAAAAAGACTCATTCCACCAAACATCAATATAATTGTTTCAGCAAAAGTTAATAACACATAAATTCCCCACAAACGTTTTGCTGTATGTGTAATTCGTGGGTGCAATTTATCAGGTGCAGGGCCAGGCATTTCAGCAACAAACAATTGCATTCCACCAATTCCCAATACAGGTAAAATAGCAACAGAAAGAACAATAATTCCCATTCCTCCAATCCAATGCGTTAAACTACGCCAAAATAAAATTCCTTCTGGAACAGATTCAATATCGGTTAAGATTGATGATCCCGTTGTTGTAAAGCCCGACATTGTTTCAAAAAAAGCGTCAGTAAAATTAGGAATAGCACCACTGAGCAAAAATGGAAGTGAGCCAAAAATAGAAGTGACAATCCATGTAAACGAAACAATTAGATATCCTTCACGTTTGCCAATATTACTACTGATTTTTTTTCCGTTCAATCCAAAATAAAGAAGGATGCCTACACCAACTGTAATTAAACCAGAATAAAGCAAAGAGAAGCATTCGAATCCACAATAATACCAAGAGAATGGCAATCCCAAAAACATAAATACTCCCTCAATCATCAATATAAAACCAATGATACGTAGGATTAACTTATAATTTATATCGGCTTTGCGAGGCATATGAATTTTATTGAAGGGGTGAAATTAAACAATTTGACGAAAAACCCAAAATGCTTAGTTAAATAGCTTATCAACTTTATGGATGGCCTGAGGCAGTGAGAATACGACAACCTTGTCATTCTCTGCGATTTGCAAGTTTCCAGTAGCAATTAAACTTTCTTTGCCTCTCACAACACCGCCAATAATTGCACCTTTCGGAAAATTTAATTCCTTAATAAGTTTTTGCGTAATAGGAGAGTTTGGCTTAGCTACTAACTCCATTGCTTCGGCATCAATACCACTCAAGCATTTGATGGAAGCAACCTCAGCTCCCATGGTAAATTTCACAATATAACTAGCCGTAATTAATTTTTTATTAATAATTGTATCGATACCTATATTTTGAGAAATATCAATATAATCTATGTTTTCAACAAGGGCGATTGTTTTTTTA
>JAOZUV010000422.1 GCA_029938505.1 Bacteroidales bacterium
AAAAGATTAAATGCATCCTTTCCCTCGGTTTGAATCTCGACATTTTGTGATAATAAATAATCAACATTCTCTTTTTTTCGTTGAGTTGCAGCTATGTATAGAGGTGTTTTATTGGTTTCATCTTTGATGTTTAAATCTGCACCAATTGAAAATAACCATTTAATAATATCAGTATTTCCTCCGGCGGCAGCCCAATGAATTGGTTGGCGTTGAGCTGGACCTTCAATAAAAGGATTGGCTCCATTCTCAACCAATAATTTTGCAATTTCTAATTTATTGAAGTTTGTCGCAAAATGTATTGGTGCAAAACCACGAGCATTTTTATTTGTTACATTTAAAGAGTCAGCTTCTATTAGCTCTTTAATTTTTGCAATATTCCCTTGTCTAATTAAGGTGAACATATCTTGTGAATATCCGCTACATGAAAAAAGTACGATCACAAAAATAACGATTGATTTGATTGTTTTTTGTTGCATAATTTAATTTGCTCTTATATTAATAAATGATACAGATGTAATTAAAATATGATTATCAAAATTTAAAATACCCTATCTATTATAAGTGTTTTCTGGGGGGCAGATTAATGTGTGAATTTCGCCATATGGATTAAGAATAGATCTTTTTTTCCACGACTAATAGAAACAGTAGAACCATCAGTCATTTCAATGTATCCGCCATCTTGACGAACAAATTTTTTGACATACTCTAAATTAACTAAATGTGAATTATGGGTTCTAAAAAAATTTCGATCGTTCAATAATTCTTGGTACTCTTTCAGATTTCTTGAAACAAGAATTTTTCGACCATCCGATAAATAAAACCATGAATAACTTCGATCGGCTTCAATACGAATAATTTCTTTGGTATTGAGGTATTCCATCCCTACAGAGGTAGGAATCGCAAGTTTTCCAGGTAAAGTAGAACGGAGGTTTTCGAACAAAGCTTCATAACTGGTGTTTTTTTTCTCATTGCCATCTCGCGATTTAAAAACTTTTGTTACTGCCGTTAAAAATTCCTTAATATTAATGGGCTTGAGGATATAATCAACAGCACTGAATTTAATGGCTTTAATGGCATAGTGGTTAAATGCAGTTATAAAAATCACATCGAATGATTTTTCAGGGAATTTTGAAAGCAAATCGAAACCACTTCCATGGGGCATTTCTACATCCAGAAAAACTAAATCGGGATTAGCTTTTTTAATAACGCTTACAGCTGTTTTAGCATTGTAAGCTTTTCCAACCACCTCAATATTGGGGCAATATTCGTCAATAATTGTGCTGATAAATTTTACTGCATCAATTTCATCGTCAACAATAACTGCATTTAATTTCATAGCTTTAAATTATGATATGATTGGGATGTTGATGATTACCCGTGTGCCTGAAGGCTCACCATTATCATCCATTAAATCTTCGTAGTGAATCTTCATTTCGTTGCCATATAAAGCATTTACAAGCTTTAATCGCGATTCCGTAATTTTAGTGCCCAATGAGGCTTGACTTCCATTTTTAATTCTTTTAATTTCCAATGCTCTTTCACGACCAATTCCGTCATCTTCAATTGTTACCTCAATATGATTTTCTAATAATTTCAAATCAATATTAATGAATCCCGGTTCGTCTTTATTACTCAAGCCATGGCAAATGGAGTTTTCAACATAAGGTTGAATAAGCATAGTTGGTATTTTATACAATAGAGCATCAATTTCTTCATCAATATTAATTTCCCATTTGAATTTGTCTTTAAATCGAAGTGCTTCGAGTTGTAGATAAAGTTGTAGTGCTTCAATCTCATCATTGATAGGGATAGATGTATGGGTTGAATTTTCAAGGGTTTTTCGCATTAAGCTGGAGAACTTCGTTAAGTAATTATTTGTAGAAATACGATCGTTCTGATACATATAATACTGAATTGAGTTCAAGGTATTAAAGATGAAATGAGGATTCATTTGCTGACGCAGATTTTTTTGAGTAACCTCCGAAATCTGGTGGTTCATTTTCGATAATTTTCGAATATTATTTTGTCTGCTTTGACGAAAAATTAACCCTCCTACAACTACAAATAAAATAATCCCTATTGCTAGTCCGTAAGTTAAAAGTCTGTTCTCATTTAGTTTCGATGAAAGTATTTCTAGTTCTTTCTCTTTTTTCTCGGAGATATATAAAAGTCTTGCTTGCCCAATTTTTTTTATATAATCACTTTCCATTAAACTTTGTTGATAGTCTGCATATTTTTGGTGGTAATGATAAGCTGATTTAAAGTTCTTTTCTTTTTCCGATATAGTAGCCAATGATTTGTATAACCATGCTAAATTATAAATATCATTAATATCATTTGCTATATCAATCGCTTTTGAATAAAAATCCCAAGCATTTTTTGACTTACCCTTGCTAAAAAATATACTTCCAATGTGACCATAAGAATTAGCAAGAGCACTGCTATCTTTCATCATCATACAAAGAGGGATAATCTTTTGGTAAATTGTGAGAGAGGTATCAACATGTCCCATGCTAAAATAGGTGCGAGCAATGTTAATATTATTAAGAAGAACGGATGAACTATCGTTAACTGAACTGGCAATCTTTATCCCTTTTTTAAATTTAAGAAGAGCCTCAGCATATTTTTCTTTATCATAATAAATATTTCCTATTCTATGCAGAATAAATAGGATATTATCGGTATTGTCTGTTTCACTTTTCGAATAGTATTTATATGCATCTGTAAGACTCTTAAATACATTT
>JAOZUV010000423.1 GCA_029938505.1 Bacteroidales bacterium
AATATTTTCATATTATTCCCTCTATTAAAGTAACACCTAAAAGATAAGGATACCAGGCTAAGCAAATTATATATTGATCATAGTTTGTCATTTTCGTTCACCATTAACATTATATAAATCAGGTCTTATCCAAAACAGCGTGGAAATAGTTGTTATTTCTTCCGCATCGGGAGCAATCTTTTTTGACAGTGATCCTGACTTGATTGCCTTTAAAATAGTATCGTAATTATGACCTTTTTTTACTAAACTATTAATAAATTGTTTCTTATTGATACTTAGGTTTTCTTTTCCAAAAATCATTTTGTTCCTTTCTTTTTTATATTGTTAAGTTGAATATCATTAAAGTCGTTGTCCTATCTCTTTTACCACTGGAACACTTACTGCATTCCCACACATTTTATATCTTTGGGTATCTGATATTTCTTGTCCTTCATGTCCTTGTTGTGTCCAGTTATCAGGAAACCCCTGGAGCCTTTCACATTCTCTTGGGGTTAGTCTGCGGATGGATGAATCAATCATTACTCCATGTTTATCTTGACCAGTAAGCGTAAAAGACGGTTCTCCATTCTCTTTAAATCTTCTGCCGTTCTGCCTTTTAACTGGTCTATCTGGTGTTAGAACTGGTTGAACTATTATTTCAATCAAGTTTTCTTTCCTATCTTTCCCATATCTTGCCTGCAAACAATTCGCCCTTGATAACTTATCTTTGCATCTTGAAATAGGTATTTTTTTAGTTTCTCTGATAGGAAAAACTTTTGGGATACTTTCGGTTCCAAGACTTCCGACAAAGTACACTCGCTCTCTATTTTGGGGTAGAAACCAGGCTGTATTAAGCAGTTGCCATTGGCATTCATAAAGCCCAAGGTCGGCAATTGTTTGCAGTGCGATTTGAAAGTCTTCCCCATTGTTGCTTGAGTAAAAACCTTTGACGTTTTCAAAGATAAAAAGACGGGGTTTGATTTCACCGATAATCCGCATCGCTTCAAAAAAGAGACTACTCCGTGAACCATCGAAGCCTTTTCGCTTTCCAGCAATTGATAAATCCTGGCATGGAAATCCAAAGGTAATGATTGTGTTTCTGCCTTTAAATCCTCTTGTGGAAACAGACTCGACCCCTCCGAGATATTCTGCTTTTGGGAACTGTTTTTTATATACGGTGATTGCATATTTATCTATCTCCGAAAAATAAGTTTTTGATATTGGAAAGCCAGCTTGTTTTAATCCCAAACTGAACCCACCAATCCCTGAAAAAAGGTCAATATGTGTGTAAGATTTTGTCATATTTGTATTCAACTTATTGTATTATAAATATCAATCAAACTAACACAACAATATAGGAAAAATAACACCCTGTCAATACTTTTTTTATATATGTAAAGATTTATTTTATTTTTCTCTTGACACTATTTTTGATTGTGGTAAGATACATTTAACTTTCACAAAGGAGGACACATGAAAAAGACAGGAACAGTATTATTAAGTTTGTTTGCGATAACAGGTCTTTTAATGGCAGGGGCAGAGACAAACACTTTTTTTACACAATTATTAACTTGTACAACCGGGGTTATCGTGTTTGCCGTGAGTATGTTTGGTTTAATCGCTTTACATAATGAGGAATAAGAAATGGCAATTTACCTTTACACAGACACAGACATGCCAGAAATAGAAATTGTTTACGAGGTTTTCCCAGGCTCACCGGCTTTTGACGATGATATTGAGATACAAGGGTTCTTTATAAATGGTGAGAAAGTCAGCCTTAAACTCGAAAGCCACCTGGTTGAATATTTTGATTTTGAAAATAAAATAAAGGAGGGGTTAAATGTTTAGTAAAGACCTAAAAAAAGCCTTTTTAAACGAGGTTGAAATCATGGTTGATGAAAAGATACAAGAAATCCCAGTTGTGTTAAAAATTGACGGCAAATACGTTGATTGCGATTCCATTTCTTATGAGGGTGGAGAAATAGAAATTAACATTAAATCTCCTGTTTTTTTCCCTGAGACAGACAGAATTGCAGCGGTGGAGATTTTACCAAAGGAGGATGAAATTGAAAAAGAATTAATTCAAAACAATCCAGAAATGTATAACAGTGATAAACATGAAAAGCTATTCACAGCAGAAGAATTAACAAATTTATCATTATCAATGAGAGGTGTGGTATGAAAACAATAGACATTAAGGGTAAAAAATATGTCATGGTTAATGAAAGAATTAGTTATTTTAGGCATAATCATCCACAGGGACAGATAATAACAGAGATGATAAAAAATGATGATGGTGTTTGTATTTTTAAAGCTGATATTATTATTGATCATGTAATTATGGCAACAGGTCACGCTTATGAAAAAGAAGGTTCAACCTTTATCAATAAAACATCTTATATTGAAAATTGTGAAACTTCAGCAATCGGTCGTGCATTAGGGTTATTTGGTATTGGGATTGAAACCAGTATCGCAAGTGCAGAAGAAGTACAAAACGCTATTAAACAGCAAAATAACCCACCTAAAAATGCTTTTCTTACACAAATGAAAGAGTTTGCAATAGCAGAACCTGAAATATACAAAGAAACTTTAAAATTCTGGCAAGTGGATAGTGCAAAATCAATCACAAACCCTGAATCACAACAGCAAATTATTAAAGAAATTAATGATAAAATTAAAGGAGGATGAAATGAAGAAACTTATTATCACCATCGTAGCACTATTAATCATGGTAAGCGTAGCATGGGCGTATACGTGCC
>JAOZUV010000424.1 GCA_029938505.1 Bacteroidales bacterium
ATAAAAAACTCAATACCTTGCCACCATGGTACATAGCCATCATCATCGTTATGCATAATGAGTATCGGAGTGTTAATTTTATCGAGTGTAAAAATAGGGGAGTTCTCAATGTAACGTAAAGGTGACTCCCAAATAGTTTTACCAATACGACTTTGAGTATGTTCGTATTGGAAAGAACGGTTCAAGCCAGTATTCCAACGAATTCCGCCATAAGCACTTAACATATTTACAACTGGAGCTCCTGATTCGATAGCTGCAAATAAATTAGTTCTTGTCGCTAAATAGGCTACCTGATAGCCGCCCCAACTGTGACCTTGAGCACCAATCGCTTTTTTATCGATAAATCCTTCAGAAATTAATTGTGTAATACCAGGCATGACACAATTAAAGGCATCTTCGCCGGGATATCCTGTTTTATAATACACATCTGGATTGAAAATGATATATCCGTTGCCAGTATAAAAATGATAATCAACGGTTGAACGGCCATTTTCAGGCATATGATGACTGAATAAACGTTGAGAGCTTTTTTCGTAGAAATTAACAATCAATGGGTATTTTTTATTGGGATCGAAATTAACTGGCTTATGAAGTGTTCCCTCCAATTTGCGACCGTCTAAAGAAGTCCAAGTATATAATTCAGCTGTTCCCCAGAGATACTCTTTTTGTTGAGGATTTGCATCAGTGATTTGTTTGTAGTTTTCAAAACTTAAATCAGTCGACAATAAGTTAGGGAAGATCTCGAAATCCTCTTTAGTGAAAATAACGACATCCGCTTCTTTCGCTTTAATAACTTGTCTGCCAATCATAAATTCTCCAGCCAATAACTCTTTAGGTGTATTTGCTTTTTTGAGTGATGTAGAATAAAAACCATCTGCACGTGTAATATCATTATGAGCTTTTAAATAAATGGATTTTGAAACATCAATGCCTTCTTTCATCCAATCTTCTCTATTATTAAAAACAATAGCACGGTAGTTTGTACTGTTTTCTCTTCCATTTGTACTTATGCGAATTGGTTTAGCTTTATTTTCAGGATCGAGTTTCCATACATCATATCTGTCGTAAATATAAAAGGCTTTGTCTTTTTGTGACCATCCTAGAGTACCATATGAGCTAGGAGGATTGGGAACGTCGTTTAATTCGTTCGCAATTTGAATAGTTTGTGGATTGCTAAGTTTATATTCAAAGCCGGTTTTGATATTATAAGAATTCCAAGTAGTGTCCATGGCATTATACCAATACAAATATTTTCCTTCAGGCGATGCACTTGGATTTGCACGCAAATCTTTTTTTATCATTGTTGCTTGACCAGTTTCAACATTTACCAAGTAAAAATCGTTATGACGAGGGTAAGCTTCCCACATAGTTTGTACAGCATAGGGCCAATTTGAAACGGCTACTGCATATTTTGAGTTTCCTTCATCAATTAATCTAAAACCAGTATATTTTTTTGTTGCAAGTTGAACAGCAACTCCTTTATCAATATGGTAAACAGCGGTGTAAGATTTTTTTAAATCTTTTGCTTTATTAATTATCTGAACGGTTTGTAAAGTGGGTTCATTATAATGCCAAACATCAACATTGGATATTTCTTCATCTAGTATTGTCGTATCTTTTTCAGGACGAATAGGAGCAGTTCCAAAATATAAACGATTTTTTTTCTCAGTAAAGCTAAGTCTTCCGTTAGGACTCAATTCCCAACCTTCAGTTAAGGAATTGTTTGTGCTATGAATGATTTCTTTGGCTTGGCCTTTACCATCCCAAAGGTATAATGAGTAATGTTTAGTTGCTTTCTTTTTGGTAGTTGAATCATGCAAGAATGCAATCATTGATCCATCTTTTTTGATATTTATTTGTTTATAATCACCTTTGGCTTCAAGCAATAATGTTTGATGATTGTCTTTTAAATCAAAACGATAAATACCGGCTTGGATATCTCCCTTTTTGCCTTTAGTGACAAAAACCAAATAATCACTTTCCTTAGCAAAATAATATGAAGTTACATATGGACGGGTAAATGTTTTTCCTGTTTTTAAATTTTTAACCGTAAGAGTGAAACCATTATCCTTGCTTTCTTTTGGACCTTTTTTATCTTTTATGACAACTTCATCTTTTTTTGGTTCTTCCTTTTTTTTCTCTTTTTTTGCTTTTTTTAGGAGTGGTTTTACTTGATAAGCCATCCAGCCATCAAGTTTCTCAGCAACTTTATAAGAATTAATACGAGCAATTTTTTCTAGTTCTTTAGTTTTTAAGTTAAAAATCCCTAATTCAGATAATGGCATTTTATCTTTCTTCGTTTTTTTTAGTTTAAGAACTCGAACACTATCTTTTAACGGATTAATTTTAAAAACAGCAAAATCAGAACCTTTTGTTAAACTGGCTCTGCTTCCTCCAGGAATAGATGCGATTTCTTCACCATCGTTTGATGTGATTTTAAGGACTGCATCTCCTTTCCATGGAGTGCTAACCCATATGATGTGTTGACCATCATTTGTAATTTTTGTATTTCTGATACGATTCCATTGCTGGATTTCATCCAAAGTAATATTGCGTTTTGTTTCTTGTGCGAAGATTAAATTGCTAATAAGCAATAAAAGCATGAAAAAGATAGTACGTTTCATATTGTTTTTGAAATTAAATGGTTGATTAGAATTCAGATACAATATTAGTGATTTATCTGCATAAATGAAAAAAGCTCGAGTAAAACACCCGAGCTTCTATATGTAATATTATAT
>JAOZUV010000425.1 GCA_029938505.1 Bacteroidales bacterium
AGGCCGAAGGATGCCGATAGTTGCTAAATACTTATCCTAATTAAATATTAATAGCTTCTACTGATTTAATTTCAGGTAGTGCCTTAATAACAGCAGTTTCCACGCCGTTTTTAAGAGTCATAGTGCTGTAAGGACATGATCCGCAAGCTCCTTGTAATTCTACGTTTACCACATTATCATCTGTAATCTCGATGAATTTAATATCGCCACCATCCTGTTGTAAATAAGGTCTGATTTGTTCAATCACATTGATAACCTTTTTTGATAATTCTTCTTTGTTATTTTCGCTCATTAGTATATTTCTTTAATTTTTTTTAAATGCAAAAGTATAAAAATCTGCTAATTACTTTATTAAAAGCGATTAAAAAACGCCTGTTTGTTTAATTAATTCATTGGCTAAATCTGCAAAAGCTTTGCCAATAGGTCCATCTGCTTTTAATGCTATTGGACTTCCTTGGTCACCAGATTTAGAAATTCCTTCTACCATTGGGATTTTACCTAAAAATGGAACTTTTAATGATTTAGCATAATCTTCTGTTTTCCCTTCACCAAAAATATAATACTTATTATCTGGTAGTTCGGCAGGAGTGAAGTATGACATATTTTCGATAATACCCATAATGGGGATATTAATTTTTTCTTGCTTAAACATTGAAACAGCTTTTTTAACATCAGCAAGAGCTACTTGTTGAGGGGTTGTTACAACAACTGCCCCTGTAATCGGATAGGATTGTGTGAGTGTAAGATGTACATCTCCAGTACCTGGAGGAAGGTCGACAATCATGAAATCAAGATCGCCCCAAATAGCATCATTGAATAATTGGTTTAAGGCATTTGAAGCCATGGGTCCACGCCAAATCAAGGCTTGCTCAGGTTTTACAAAAAACCCAATAGATAAAACTTTTATGCCGTGTTGATCGATTGGAAGAACTTTGGGTTTCCCATCAATTTCGGTGGCTTTTGGTTGGGTGTTTTCTAAACCGAACATAATTGGTACCGAAGGCCCATAAATGTCAGCATCTAACAGTCCTACTTTTTTGCCTTTGTTGGCAAGAGATACCGCCAAGTTTGCAGCAACCGTTGATTTACCAACACCACCTTTACCTGATGCTACAGCAATAATATGTTTAACGCCTGATAAAGGACCGGTTCCTCTTGCTTTTTCTGCGATGGGATTAATTTCTACTTTAATCTCTTCACCAAAAGTTTCTTTTATGGTTTTTGTACAAGTATCTATAACTATTTTAATACCCGGATCATTTAAGTCAGGAAAAATGAGGTTGAAGGATACTGTATTATTCTCAATTTTTAATTTTTCAAGCATCTCAAGTTTAATAATATTCTCTCTTTTCGGAAAGAAAATTACTTGGTTCAGAGCTTTAATTATGCTATCATTATTCATTAATTGTTATTTTTATTTAGATTTTGTAAAATTAAGAAAAATTGCTAATGTTAGGAGAGTATTTACGTTATTTGTTTCTGTTTTTAAATTAATTCGATGGCAGGATCCCAAAAATGTTTTTCGAAATCTATAATTTGATTGTCAACAACAGTTATCCCTTCATTTTCTAAAAGCTGTTGCATTATATCAGGACTCCCAAAATGATGTTTCCCGGTAAGCATTCCATTACGGTTAACCACCCGATGAGCAGGGATTTCTTGCTTACTTGAGTGAGAGCCATTCATGGCCCAGCCAACCATCCGACCCGACCCACGACTTCCTAGATAAGCTGCAATGGCTCCGTAAGATGTAACTCTGCCTTTTGGGATTAGTTGAGCTATTTTATAAACTTGTTCAAAAAAGCTGGGTTCATTTTTCATTTAATTGAAATTTTAAATAATGAATGGCTTGCCCTAAATCAAGATATTTCTTTTAATAAAAAGTTTGAATCTCAACTAAGGCTCCTTTGAAATCCGAATGATAAACATCTCTTTCTTGAAAAATAAGATGATGTCCTTCTTCTTTGACAAGGAATTTACGATATCTTTCTAAAAATAGAGGATTAGTAAGTCGTTTTCTTGCTTTAAATTCTTTGGGTTGAGGATCAGGAAATGTGATCCATATTTCGGAAATTTCCTCAGCTTTAAAATAATGATCAATTAGTTCGATTTGAGTGCGGATAAATCCCACATTTTTCATCTTCTCGTCATTGGACGTTTTGCATCCACGCCAAAGTCTCGCACCTTTTACATCTACGCCTAAAAAATTTATATCGGGATATCTCTTTGCTAAGCCAATTGTGTATTCTCCTTTTCCACAACCCAACTCTATGATTATTCGATTGTTTTTGGTAAAGAAATCTATATTCCATTTTCCTTTATAGGGAACTCCTTTTATTACTTCTGTATATGGAAGTTGAACAAGATTTGGGAAAGTCTCGTTTTCACTAAATCTAAATAATTTATGCTTTGCCACAATTTAAATATTAATTTTTGACAAATTTCGGAAAAAATAAATGAGATGAAACTAAATTGATAAAACCCAGGCAGCAGATTCCTCATCCTTGCGAATTACAGCTAATTGCTTATTCGCTTCATTTAAATTTGAAAAAGCCTCAAAGCAAACCCTGTATAGCCCACTGGTAGTTTGGTCAACTATCATTGCTTTAAAACCTTTGAGTTTTAAATTATTGGTCATTCTTTCAGCATTGGCTTTTTCTCTGAATACTCCAGCAATGATGAAAAATTTATTCTCGTCAGCCTGATGATCCGAAGCTGTTTGTGGCATTGCTGCT
>JAOZUV010000426.1 GCA_029938505.1 Bacteroidales bacterium
CAACATTTTGAGAATATTAAGAAAGAAGCAAAATTGGTTATTTCCAGATTAAATAATCATCCTTCTGTAGTCTTATGGTGTGGAAATAATGAAAATTTAACTGGATGGAAAGAGTGGGATTGGCAAAATACCTATAATTTGCACGGACAAGATTCTATAAAAGTGTGGAATACATACGACACACTTTTTAATTATACCTTAAAAAACTATGTGAAGAAATATGGAAATAATATTTATTGGCCAACATCACCATCATCGGATGTAAATAAAATTCAAAACAAACACTCTGGCGATCAGCATGAGTGGGGCGTGTGGTTTGGGCAAATGCCGTTTGATCGATTCGAAGAAAATGCCGGACGCTTTATCAGCGAATATGGTTTACAGTCTTTTCCTGAAATAAGCACTATTCATAAAATAGATACGAGTATTCAAGATTGGGATTTAGAAACCGAAGCCTTGAATTTCAGACAGCGATCAAAAATGCCATGGATAGCCGAAGGTTTTGATGGCTTTGATATGATGAAATATTATGCCGAATTGTATTTCCCAGTCTCAAGCAATCTCGAAGAGTTTGTGTATGTGAGCCAGCTTACTCAGGCATTGGGTTTGAAAACAGCTGCCGAAGCCCATCGCCGAAATAAGCCTTATACTATGGGTTCAATGTATTGGCAAATTAATGATATGTGGCCCACTATTTCATGGTCTACTATTGATTATTTCGGTAAATGGAAGTCCGCACATTATGCGATTAAAGAAGCCTACAAGCCAATTATTGTTAGCGCTGTTATTGATGAAGATATATTAAAGGTTCACGCAATTTCTGATCGTATTGAGCCCTTTCATGGTGAGTTGAATGTGTCTTTAAAAAACATGTCTGGTGTTGTACTCAAGTCATGGAAAGTAAATTATGAACTTGAGCAATTGGAGAATAAAATTGTTTTTGAGAAATCCGTTTCAGAAATTCTCAATCAATATTCTGCTAAAGAAGTTTTTCTAGAAATGAGGTTAATAGAAGATGACCAAATTATTGATGAAGGAATAAGATATTTTGTTAGTCCTAAAGAATTAAAATTGAAGAAAGCGAAAATTAGTACATCAGTAAATGGCAATGAAATCACTCTTAATTCTGATCAATTTGTCTTAGGTGTTTATTTATCGGTAGGTGATATTGAAGGTCGATTCTCAGATAATTATTTTGATCTTATCCCAGGAAAAGATAAAACTGTAAAGTTTATTACAAATGAGAAAGATGTAAATTTGGAGCCAATTTTAAAGATTATATCTTTAGTCGATATTATAAAATAGGTAATTTGAAAACATAAGAGGATGTATAAAAAGTATTTAAATCGTCATTCTGAACTTGATTCAGAATCTCTTTGTTGTTGAATATGTGATTCATAAATAAATTCAGCATGACGATAAGGAATGTAAATCCTACTTTTTGGATATCCTCTGATTAAAAACTTATCGAAGCATTTCAGCAATTTGAGGACGTGCTTTTTTTAGCTGTTCATAGTCAAGTTTTAATCCCAATGGCCCCAATGTTTTTGCAAAATAATCATAGATGGGTTTTACCGCTTCAAAAGGAGCCTCAACGCTATTTAATGCAGTCGATCCTGAGTTGTTTTTAATCGTTTTATCGGCACCATTTTCAAGCAAAAGTTTAACGCATTCTAATCTGCCAAAGAAAGCAGCTACATGCAATGGTGATGATCCGTCATTTTTTATGAGATTTACATCAGCCCCTGCTTTAATCAGTGCTTCGATAACTTCTGTTTTGCCAAATGTAATGGCAACGATAAGCGGACTTGAACCATCTGATTTATCCTTAATGTTTACATCTGTTCCAATTTCGATATGCTGTTTTACTGCTTCCAGATTTTCAAAAAATGCAGCTTCGTGTAAACTCATACTTGGAACTATTTTCTGAGTTTGAATAGCTGTGGCTTCTTTGTTATTATCTACGCTAAGGATATCTTTTCCGTAGGAGATAAATGTAAAGAGGATAGCCATTGATAATACCAATACGCTTATTTTCAATAAAATATTCTTTTTAAATATTTTATTGTATCCGCAAATAATGGCGTTTGATAGGATGAAAGTTGAAAGTGTTAAAATAATAACTTTAATCACTGGAGCAATACTAATATTCATAAGGATAGTGGCAAGTACTCCAATAACTACTACATGAATGATATAAACACTGTACGAATTTTCATTCAATTTTTTCATGAATTTATAGTCTTTGTAAAAGCTAAATCTAAATGCATGAATAAATATTTGTAAAAAAGAAAGCATTGATAGTATGAAGGATGCATAATATATTCCTCTGTCAATTTGTGCAGAAACATAATAGTAATTTCTGTTTGGATCTATCATATTGAAAAAGAAATTCAAAGCGATTAATGTGAAAGCTGTAAGCGAAATTGCGAGCACTATGTTTGAAATAATGTAATATTTGCGTTTGCGAATTGTTGATTCAAATACATTCAATTTATTGCATAAAGAACCCAATAGGAATATCAAAAAATAAACCAGTAGTCGTTCTCTTTGAAAATCCATAATTACAGTATGAGCCCAACCAGTTAATCCATAAATTGAAATAATCATACTGTATATAAAGCCCACTATAAAAACTAATGAAACAGCTGCTTTTAAAGAGATTTTAATGGAGAATAATTTTGTTTTTGATAAGCCTAAATAAATTACTTGAAATAAAAATAATAAAGGTAA
>JAOZUV010000427.1 GCA_029938505.1 Bacteroidales bacterium
GAGGGATTTTTTATATGGTCAAAAATGATAAGAAATGGGAAGGGCCATTTTTTACCGGAACTGAAGTAAGTACCCAATATGGTGAAGTATATCCTTCTCTTTCGGATAAAAATAACTTGTTTTTTCGTTCGAACAGACTAGGTGGTTTTGGCAAAGACGATATCTATAAAGCAAATTGGATCGACAACCGTTTTATCAATGCAACTAATTTAGGACCCAGTATAAATACCGAATATAATGAAAGCAATGCGGTTATTGCACCCGATGAAAGCTATATTCTATTTTGCAGTTCGCGCCAAGAGGATGGAAATATACGACAAATATACATATCATTTCAAACATCAAAAAACACTTGGACAAAAGCTAAAAACCTAGGACCACAAGTAAATACTGGTCCTGCTGGATCTCCAACAATTAGCACCGATGGCAAATATTTGTTTTTTAGTAAAAGGAATGGGATTAATTGGATTAGCACAAAGTTTATTGAAGATATAAATCTCAAAACCAAAACTTTATGAATATTTTTAAAAAGTTAAACATAGCCATTATTATTCTTTTAATAACAGCGTACAGTTCAATAGGACAGATTAAAATAAAAGAGGGAGTTTATGAGTTATCTGTCTTTAATGAAACTGAGTTGATGCAGATTTATTATGATGCAGATACCTTGCGGTTTATTAAGATTGATAATAAGAGTAATCAGCCTTTCTCTTTTTATCCTCATCCAAAAAATGAATTAATCTTTGAGCATAGCTCAAATGCTTTAGGGAAAGCCCGAATGAAATTTAAAGATAATGGGAATAATAATCCTGATGAATTGAAGCTTTCAATGAAAATGGGTATATGGATAGGGTTCAAGGCAAAGTGGATTTCTGGGTTTAAAGATGCTGATAATGATCTAGAAAATTGTTCAAATAGAGTTGCCTTTTTCGAAAGAAATCACACAAAGTCAGAGCATTATGTTATGATGAGAGATGGAGTAAAGCTATTTACTCAGATTTATACCCCAAAGAATACCAAAAAAAAAAGACCTGCTATTTTAGTAAGAACACCCTATGGAGTTCACCCTTATGGTAATGATTTTACAGCAAATATATTACCCTCCTATCATTTTGCAAAAGACAAATACATTTTTGTATATCAGGATATCAGAGGACAATTTATGTCTGAAGGAGAATTTAGACAAATTTCGCCGCTTCTATTATTTGGAGAGATAGGAACAGATGAAGCAACAGATACTTATGATGCCGTGGATTGGTTATTAAAAAATCTAGAGAATCATAATGGGAACATTGGAGTGCATGGAATTTCGTTTAGTGGTTATCTTGCCTCCGTAGCAGCAACTTGTGCTCATCCAGCCATAAAAGCGGTGTCATCACAAGGTCCTATGGCTGATGGTTTTCGCGGAGACGATTTTAGAAGAAATGGAGCTTTATATCTCAATCACAGTTCTTATTACCTATATGGAATGGGCCAGGATATGGTAAACCCTGGAAAGAAATACGTTAAAAAGATGAAACCAAAGGAGAAAGATGCTTATAACTTATTTCTTAAATATAAATCATTAGGCACCATTACCGACTCTCTTTTCGATTACAAATGCAATTGGTGGAATGATATATTAGCACATGAATCAAATGATGAATATTGGCAATCACGTTCAATAAATTCATATGCAAATAAAATTCACGTTCCTTTATTGCATGTGGGTGGGTGGTATGATGCAGAAAACTTAAATGGTCCATTAATTACCTATCAATTAATTGAAAAGCAAGATAAAACTGATAAAAATTATTTAGTTGTTGGTCCTTGGAAACATGGTGGATGGAGTAGCAACAGTTCTGGTTCAGAGAAAGTTGGAAACTTCTCTTTTGAAGGAACATCATATTATTTTGAGAATAATATAGAAAAAGAATTTTTCAATTATTATTTGGATAATAGCGAAAAATTGGACATTCCTGAAGCTACTATTTATGATACAGGTAATAAGCAATGGAATGAGCTAGAAAATTGGCCTCCAAAAAACATTGAGCAGAAAAAATTGTATTTGCAGAAAGATGGTATGTTATCATTTAATTTGACTGATAACAATAGCGGTACAGGTTTTAATGAGTTTGAGAGTGATCCAAGCAATCCGGTACCTTATACAAAAACACCAAGAATTCGCTATAATAAAAACTATTTTACTGAAGATCAACGATTCATTGGCACTAGAGATGATGTACTTTCATATACATCTCAATCGCTAAAATACGATGTAATAATAGCTGGTAAAATAATAGCTGATTTATTTGTGTCGACTTCAGGAACAGATGGCGACTGGGTCGTGAAAATTATCGATGTGTTTTGTGAAGACACATTAGCTGGTTACGAATTATTAGTAAGAGGTGATATTATACGGGGCAAATTTAGAAATAATGATACCCTTGCTGAAGCTTTTATTCCTGATCAAATAACAAATGTTAGTTGGGAACTCCCTGATGTTATGCATACTTTTAAAAAAGGGCATAAAATAAAAATTCAGATTCAAAGCTCATGGTTTCCATTATATGATTTAAACCCGCAACAGTTTTGTAATATTTCTGAAGCTAAGGCAGAAGATTTTAGAACATCAATTCATAAAGTATATAGGGGGATGGAATATAAGTCGGGCATTATATTTCCAGTTCTTAAGAAATAATGATTTGAATTTAAACATATATATGGT
>JAOZUV010000428.1 GCA_029938505.1 Bacteroidales bacterium
ATCTTCTGCACATTTTATAATTTCTTCTTTGTGTATTTCGTTCAATGTAAGTTTAGTAAAAGCTTTTTTTAATCGCCTGTTACCATTGAACGATATTCTATTCCCATAAGCATCTAGGTAATAACGTTCGTGATCTTTTGGGATATCCAAGATGTCTACTGATAATTGTTTTCCAGGATTACCGTAAGATCTTAATTGTTGTAATAACTCTTGTGTTATTAAAGTTTTATTCGCTTTAAGATGTTCTACGATTTCTGGTGTAAATATTTCTTTTAGTTTTTTCATATTTTATTAAAAAAATGCATTTTTCTATTGACATAGATCTTTTGGAGTGTTATAATATATTTATAACACAGAACACAAACTAACTTAAAAGGAGAGATAATGGAAGAAATAATTTTGAAAGCAAAAGCTCAAGGAAAATCTGAAGGAATAATTTTAGATGCAGAATACAGATTTGTGTTATATTCAAATAAATGGAATGAAGCTTCAATTAGACCTGAACAATCATTCGGGGGTGAGTTTAATGAATTTTCTGCTCTACCAGGATGGACTTTAGAATCATTATTGAGTTCGCCTCGTACAAACGAATTGATGATCGATATGGGTCAAATGTGGTCAGTTTCAGGATTGGAAAGAGCAATCGCAGAAGCACAAAAAATTATTTCACAATAGGAGAGACAAATGAATTTTTTACAAAAGGTTCAAAGATCAAAATCATGTGAAAATTGTAAAGAACACAGTACTAAAAGTAACAGAACAGGAAGAACTTTGCATTGGTGTGAGTTTTGGTATATGGAATTTGAAGAAAATGCGCAAGCATATGTTTGTAAAAATCATTCATTCAAAAAATAAAGGAGAAAAATGAAAACTTCAGAAATTTCAATAAACGATTTTTTAAAAGATCCTGAAACAAATCATGATAGATGTTATAATTTTTTTGATTGGTTTTGTAGTGATAAAAGTCTTAAGGGTCGGATGATGAAAATGGTTCCGAAACTACGTTGGCTTGTTAAAGAAGGTATTATTGATGGTGATACAATTTATGTTTGGTTCAAAAACAACTGTCCGATGAACGGATCTCTTTACGATGATATGAGATTTTCCACACAAGACGAAAATAATGATTTCATGGGTGGAATATGTCCTAGAACCGGGCACTATAATATAGATTTAGAATGTAAAGTTTGGTATTTTACTAAAGATGATTTTGTTGAACACAACTTTACTAATTGGAGTACATTTAAAAAAGAAATGAAAAATAACCAAGAACTTAAACAAAAAATAATTTTGGGATTCAAAGGAGAATTATGAGTCATTATGATTGTTCAGATTGTGGTTCAATGATGGGTTTACGATATGGGAAATGTCATAATTGTACACCCAAGGAAGTTTTAGATTTGGGTGCTGAATTAAATGAAAAAATTTCAGATGCTAGAATAGAATTTGATGAAAAACATTTTGAAGAATATGAATTTAGAAAAAAAAGCTTTGTTGATGAACAATGTTCAAACATTAGAACAAAATATCAAAAAGCATTTGATAAACATAAACCAAGGAGTTAAGTATGAGATTTATTTCACCAGGAAAAATTAAACAATTTAGGGATATTGTTAGAGCAGTTAAAACAAGAACAGAATATAATGGTTTAGATGAAAATGGTAAAGCTATATATGTTGTTCGGGAATTACCTACTATAACAGCATTCGGGACAGAAAAAATTCACGGTACACAAATATCAGTTCATTATAATGCAGGTGATGGATTTTGGGTTCAATCAAAAAAGAATATTTTAACACCTGAAAAAGATAATGCTGGAAGTGCTTTCTATGCTATACAAAATATAAATGAATGGATGAACATCATTAGACATTTAGCTGATGTTTATTCAATTGATCTTGAGAAAAATACTATATCTGTATTTGCTGAATGGTGTGGAGAAGGTATTCAAAAAAATACTGCTGTTCAAGGGTTAGAAAAACGAGCAATGATCTTTCAACATTTTAAGAAATCACCAATTGATGAGAATGAAACTGCTGTTTGGTTAGCAACAACAGATAAAACTAAATGTGAATCTGTTAATATTTTTAATTTGTGTGATTTTCCATTTTATGAAATTGTAATAGATTTCAATCAACCAGGTTTAGCACAAAATAAAATTATCCAAATGTTAAATGAAGTTGAATTAGATTCTCCAGTTGGGAAACAATTTGGTTTAGAGAATACAATTTGTGAAGGTTTTGTTTTTACTTTTGAATATGATGGTGTTGTTTATAAATTCAAAGTTAAAGGTTCTGCGCATTCGAAAGGTTCTAAAGTAAAAACTTTAAAACCGGTTGATAATATTAAAGAGCAGAAAAAACAAGATTGTGCTCAAAAAATTACTCCATCTTGGAGATTAGAGCAAATGTATGATTTGGCTAATGATGTTTTAAATGGTGGAATTCCTGATATTAAAAATATTGGTCGTTTTATTAAATTTGTTAATACTGATATTATAGAAGAAGAATTAGATATTATTGAAGAATTTGGTTTAATTCCTAAGGACATCTTTTATCATGTTGCCAAAATCATCAAACCTTGGTACATTGAACAACTTAATAATTTTGCTGGTATTGTATAAATATATTAAACAAATAATATTATGAATTTTTATATAACATCAGATCAACATTTTCTCCACGACAAAATTTCCTTTTG
>JAOZUV010000429.1 GCA_029938505.1 Bacteroidales bacterium
CCAATAGTTTTCTTCCTTATGATAAAGATGCTGCAGTAGAACAGAAAATTTCGAGCCAAGTGGGCATTGCCGAGAATTCGGAGATTATGAAAAAATTAAGATGGACAGGAATATTCTCGGATGAGGTCATAGGATTAAAAGAAGCAACTCCAGCTCAAATCTTGCAGAAATTACTTAAAACTAAATGGCAATTGGAGCCAGAAGATAAAGATATGATTATTATGCATCATATCTTTGATTATGAATTAAATGGAGAAAAAAAACACTTGACATCAACCATGGTTGTGATTGGTCAGGATCAGGTTCATACAGCAATGTCAATTACGGTGGGTGTTCCAGTTGCTATTGCTACAAAATTAATTTTAACAGGCAAAATAACTTGTAAGGGAGTTCAAGTTCCTATTGTGAAAGATATTTATGAGCCTGTTATGGAAGAATTAGCCGCATACGGGGTGAAGTTTACCGAACAGGAGAGAGATATTTAAACTTATAAATAACATATTTTGAGCCCTCCCGAGATTTCGGGAGAGCTTTTATTTTAATGATTTTTAACACTAATAGTTACAATTGTTACATAAACATAAGTAAATTTGTTCCGTTCAAAAAACTGATAAAATGGCAGCAAAAAAAACATATGGTAAGTGGATAGGTGGAGGCTTAGGATGGGCTTTCGGAGGACCCATTGGAGGAATTCTTGGATTTGTATTTGGTTCAATGTACGATGGAATGCAGAGCGGAAAATATGCTCATAATTCATCGCAAGGATGGAGTTCTGCACAAAGTCATCCATATTCTGATACGCAAACGCAGAGAGGTGATTTTGGTGCTAGTTTATTAGTGCTTGCTGCTGCAGTGATGAAAGCGGATGATAAAATTTTAAAATCAGAATTAGATTTTATTAGAAGCTATTTTATTAAACAGTTTGGAATAGGTAATGCCAATGAAAACATTAAACTCTTAAAGGAAATTCTTAAGCAAAATATTAATGTACTTGATGTTTGTCTTCAGATTAGGCATTATATGGATTATGCTTCTCGTTTGCAATTATTGCATTTCCTTTTTGGAATAGCAATGGCTGATGGTCAATTGCATCCAAGAGAATTGGATATTATTGATCAGATTTCACGTTACTTAGATTTAGATCGCGGTGATTTCTTATCGATTAAAGCCATGTTCCTTAAAGAAAATGGTTCTGTTTATCAAATTCTTGAAGTCAATTCAAATGCAACAGATACTGAAGTGAAAAAAGCTTATCGTGCGATGGCTGTAAAATATCATCCTGATAAAGTATCTCATTTAGGTGATGATATTCGTAAAGCCGCTGAAGAGAAATTACAAAACTTAAATGCTGCTTACGATCAAATTAAGAAACAAAGAGGAATGAATTAAGCGATATTAATCGTAAAATCTCCAAGAAACTCCAAATTTTATTACGACGTCCTGCATTGGATACCCCGGGCTTGCATAGTAGGCTTTTGAATATTTAGCGTTAGTATGCTGAGATTTTATAAAAAACAAGGTTCTTTTAATCTTCACATTCAGAAAAATACTGGCAAATATTTTATTTCCAATTTTTTCATCATTTTGAGTGTGAAAACTACGAATTGATGGTAAATAAGCATCAGCAAAATATGCTGTATAATAAAATACTTCGACTCCAGGCTGTAATATTGCAGCACCTCCAAAAATACTATTTGTAAAATAGATGGAAGAGTTTCCAATAAATTCAGGTCGGTTAATAAAATTATTATCCGATTTTTGGTAAATTAAATCAACATCAAAACTCCATTTTCTGTATTTTAAAACATAGCGAAGATTTGCAGAAGTTAATGAAGTCGAGGTGGTAAGTTGTCTTGGATGTGCCAAATCATCTAAATAAACATAATTTCCGAATGAGGAATATGAAGCACCTATATAAAGACTCTTAAACTTATAATGTGCTTTCAGCGTGAAAATATTTTCTTTATTAAAATCATTATTTTCCCATCTAAGATTATTTCCCTTATAATAGCTATAAAACCAATCAGGTGTTTTTTTAATGTAGGTAGATTCAATGGTAAGTAATCCCCAGTTTTTATTTTTATTCCCCAAATATTGACTAAGCGAGGCTTTTAGAGTGATATCTCCACTATTATAACCATTTAAAACATAAGACCCATTTACATTGAGCCGAGAACTTTTAAATGCATAAATAGAGAATCCTGCTTTTGGGATTAATTGATTGTAAGTTCTTTTATTTGTAGAAATAGTATCAAATACAATAAACTCATTTGATAAGGTAAGAGTATCTATTGTAATAATTGTATCTGATATAGTAAGAGCATCTGTAATACTGACGATTTGTGATTTTAATCCAAAATATAAATACAAGGCTTTATTTTCTGGATCTTCATCATAATCTAAATTTGACCACGTAATTTGGTTTTCAAACTTGGTGATACTTGTAGAGTCAAAAGTTAAATTATTATGTATTGGGTCATCAAATATATTGTTTGTTGATAAATCTTTGGGTTTATAGAAAAGACTGTCAGTTGAATTTAGATTATCACTAAAAGACATTCTATGTTTTTTATAAGTCATTGAGTGTGTTAAACGTCCAAAACTAAAACCTTTTCGGTCGATGATATTATCTAAACTATCTTTAACAATAGTTTTCGGTTTACCGATATTAAAATAATGATTTAGCAAGAAACTATTCT
>JAOZUV010000430.1 GCA_029938505.1 Bacteroidales bacterium
CCAATTTTTTTTGTCTTAATAAATTTAATTCTTTTTTTACCAAACGGATGGATTTCTCAACATATTCCTTATCTGTACCTAAATATACACAAAACAAACCCGTATCAGAGTAGGGTTGATAGTGAGATTCGATGTCGTAGGTATAGCCATATTTTTCGCGAAGAGCTAGTGCCAAACGTGAGTTTAAGGCTGGACCACCTAGTATATTGTTCAGTAAAACCAAAGCTAAACGATCTTTGTGATCACGCTGATAAGCTAAGTTTCCTATACAGGAATGTGATAAATAGGTGCGTTTATCAATGCGTTTTTTTTGGGGCTCGTAGGCAATCATTTCCTTTCGACCATTTGTTCTAAAGCTGGCAGGAATTTCGTTAAAATATTTCTCAACTAATTTTATCAGTTTGCTAAATTGAATATTCCCCACCGAACTAATCACCATTTGATCGGTATGATAATTTTTTTGGATGAATGTTTGAATTTTT
Organism: Bacteroidales bacterium; assembly: GCA_029938505.1. Next base: position 483 of record JAOZUV010000430.1, read on the forward strand.
TCTTTGGTCAAACTTTTTACACTTTCGGGAGTGCCAAGTATGTTTCGTGCAATTGGATGTCCATCGTAAACTAATTCTTCAAAATCATCAAAAATTAATTCCGAAGGAGAGTCTTTATAAGAGTTAATTTCATCCAGTACAACATCTTTCTCTTTCATAATTTCTTTTTCAGGAAAAGAAGAGTTGAAAGTAATATCGGCAATCAATTCCAATGTGCGTTCAAAATAAGGATGTAAAAACGAAGCATAAATGCAGGTTTCTTCTTTGGTTGTAAAAGCATTTAAGTCGCCACCAATATTTTCTAAACGACTCAATACATGATAAGCCTTACGTTTTTTTGTGCCTTTAAAAATCACATGCTCAATAAAATGTGCGATTCCATTTTCATCCTCGTCTTCATCGCGGCTACCAGTATTGATGACAATTCCACAATGTGCTACTTCGCGTGCATTAAATGAATGCACTAGTCTAATTCCGTTTTTTAATGTGTGATATTGATATTCCATATTTTTTTAAGATGTTAGATTCTAGATGCCAGACTATAGACGTTATTCTGCTTTGCCTAATGTTTTGAATCTAATTTCTAAATAATGATTGCAAAAGTACTATTCGTTGGGATACAAATAATTAAAAACGTTAATTATTTGATGGAGACTGAGCGTAGTCGAAGTCGGATTGAAATCAAAGGGTGTTTCGACTAGGCTCAACAATCTTGTTTTAACTTAGTTCAACGTCGCTCAACGATTTTTTTATTTTGGTATTCTATCGGGATAAATCCAAAATAATGGTTGTTTCCCGAGCAGGTTCCCTTCGTTGTCGTATTTGTCAATTACAGGAGCAATGCCAATTACTCTTTTCTCAAACACAAGATTTTCCTCATCCATTTTCCATTCTTCAAGAAAACGAATTTTATTAATGTCTCTGATGTTGATACGATTGATAATAATGGTGTCAAATTCCTCATAAGGAGGATAGGTGCGGGTTAGAGTTTTGTAACTGGTATCTACTCCTAAATTTTTGAGTCCACTCAAACTTAATGGTTTATTAAAATAGTCATAGCTTGTAATCTTACCATTGTATGCAGCATCTAGTATTTTTTGTACAAAAGCATAACGTTTATTTTGACCAATATTTTCTATCCAGAGATCGTAATTTGGATTAGCATTTTTAATACTAACATCGTATTGGATTTTTTCTGTGATGATTATTTTTTCTTTTTTTTGGGAACAAGAGATTAAAATTTGAAAGAGAAATAAAAGTAAAAGCAATGTGTTGAAATGTCTCATTTTTTGTAATTTTATTTTTTTAAAATTAAACAATTACATTAGAATGTAAAGCCTTTAATTCATAAAAAATTGTGAAATATTACTACATTTGGATATGGAAATCAAACGCCCAACTCTACTTTTGGATACCCGAAAATGCAAAAAAAATATTCGCCGAATGGCAGAAAAAGCTGCTAAAAATAAAACTGAATTCCGTCCGCATTTTAAAACCCATCAGTCTCACGAAATTGGTCGTTGGTTTCGAGAAGTTGGGGTGGATAAGATAACAGTTTCCTCCGTGCAAATGGCGCAATATTTTGCAGCCGATGGCTGGAAAGACATAACTATTGCATTCCCTTTTAATAAATTGGAGATTACAGAAATCAAAGAACTCGCTGAATCTATCACTTTAAATATATTGGTAGAATCAAAAAAAGTGCTTCAGTTTATCGAAGAAAACTTGAGAGTTGAAATTGGTGTGTTTATAAAAATTGATGCGGGCTATCACCGTACAGGTGTTTCCATAGAAAGTACGGATGAAATCGATGCCTTAATAGCTTGTTTTTCGGGAATGAAGAATTGCCATTTTAAAGGATTTTTAGTTCATAATGGAAATACGTATAAAGCATCATCAATAAAAGAGATTGAGAATATTCACTTTAATGCCCTTGATAAATTGAAAGGATTAAAAGCACAATATATTCAGGAGTATCCAGATTTAATCCTTTCCCTTGGCGATACACCTTCTTTGAGTGTATTGGATGATTTTGGAGAAATTGACGAAATTCGTCCTGGGAATTTTGTATTTTATGACCTGATGCAATCACAATTGGGTGTTTGTGAAGAAGACGATATTGCTGTAGCTATAGCTTGTCCGGTTGTAGCTAAACATAAAAACAGGAATCAAATTGTGATATATGGTGGTGGTGTTCATCTCTCGAAAGAGTCAGT
>JAOZUV010000431.1 GCA_029938505.1 Bacteroidales bacterium
GCCCGGCCATCAATCTTAATTATTTAAAAAGTTCTTTTAATCTTGTAATAAGCACTTATGAATTAACAGAAGTTGTAAGGCAGTCGCTTGAATCGGGCATACTTGCAAATGCCACGAACATTAGAAATGAGATTAAGCACCACTCAAAAAATGCATTGATTGAGTTAAAAGATTTCAATGATGTTTTCAGGATTACCGGTGAGGAGCTTGAAGATGCGCTTATTGATGCGTTTTCAACCTCGGGTAAAGAAGAAACAGTAATAATAACCCGCTCGAACAAGCGTGCCAATATTTTTAACCAGGAAATCAGAAAGCGGATTCTCTATTTGGAAAATGAAATAACTACAGGTGATTATTTAATGGTAGTAAAAAATAATTATTTCTGGCTCAATCCTGAATCAAAAGCCGGATTTATTGCCAATGGTGATATTATTGAAATACAACGCATCGAAAAGTATGAAGATTTTTATGGTTTCAGATTTGCCGATGTCTCTGTTCGTCTTTTAGATTATCCAGAAGAAAGTGATTTAAATGTAAAAATCATGTTAGACACCATTATGTATGACGGGCCTTCCCTTTCATTTAAGGATAATCAACGCTTGTTTGAAGAAATATTAAAAGATTATGATGATATACCTTCTCGCAGAAGAAGAGTTGAAAATGTAAAAAATAATCCATTTTATAATGCTCTTCAGGTAAAGTTTGCTTACTCTCTAACCTGTCATAAAACACAGGGCGGACAATGGGAGAGTGTATTTGTTGATCAGGGTTATCTAACGGAAGAAAGGATTAATACAGAATATTACAGATGGCTTTATACAGCGTTTACAAGGGCAACCAGAAAATTATACCTGATAAATTTTAATGAAAGGTTCTTTATATAAAAATCGAAAGCCCGTCGGCGATTGGCTGACGGACTTTCCCTCTACGCTAATGAAAAATAATTATCTATGCAACCTTCCAATATTTGTGCCATATAACTAAATAAACCGCACACGCCTACATATCAGCAACTTAGATTTTCTTATTGTGCTTTTTATATTTTTAATTTTATTAAATTTAGAGCAAAATGTTCCGATATTGGAAATATTTATTTTCAAATAATTACTAATTTCACCACAACTTTTATTAAAAATATTTATGAAAAAAATAATTCTCTTATCAATATTACTTTCAAGCATATCAGCATTTGCTGATTTTGATGATTATTTCTATAACAAAACCCTGCGAATAGATTATGTGCATTCAGGTGATTTTCAAAATGAATATTACTTCTTAGATGAAGTAAAGGTTGAGCCTTTTTGGGGAGGTTCGCACATCAACCTCATTGATACTTTTAAATATGGAAAGTATTTTTTCGAGCTGTATGATATTGAGAAAGACTCTCTTATTTATTCAAGAGGTTACAGTACACTTTTCGGAGAATGGCAAACAACAGAAGAAGCGAAAGCTACAAAAAGAAGTTTTTCAGAAACAGTGATAATGCCGATGCCAAAGAATAATGCAAAAATTCTGTTTTATAGCAGGAACAAAAAAGGTGTTTTTGAGGAGATATTTTCATACATCTACAAAAATGATAATTATTTTATTTCACCTGAACGAAGGTTTGAACACGCTACATTTGATGTTAAAATATCAGGTAATCCGGAAAGTAAAGTTGACATACTTATCCTTCCCGAAGGTTATTCTGAAGCTGAAATGGGAACATTTATTAAGGATTGTAACAATTTCAGAGATGTACTCTTTACATTTAAACCATATTCTGATTTTAAAAACAAATTTAATATCAGGGGAGTATTAGCGTCATCAGCCGAATCGGGAAGTGATATCCCAGCTGACACGATTTGGAAAAAAACGCTAATGAGTACATCATTCTATACATTCGATAGTGAAAGGTACTGCATGACTTATGATAATATAAGTGTTCGCGATCTTGCGGCTATTGCTCCTTACGATCAAATATATATTCTTGTGAATTCCGGCAAATACGGTGGCGGGGCAATCTATAACTATTACTCGGTAAGCGTGAATAGCAATCTTCTTGCTGCTAAAATATTTGTTCACGAATTAGGACACGGATTTGCAGGGCTGGGCGATGAATATTATAATTCGGAAGTGGCCTACAGCGAATTTTATCCTTTGGACGTTGAGCCTTGGGAACCTAACCTTACAACTCTAATAGATTTTGATAAAAAGTGGAAACACATTTTGAAGAAAAGAACACCAATACCAACCCCACCCGAAAAAAAGTACTTAAAAAAAACAGGAGTATTTGAAGGTGGCGGTTATGCAGCCAAAGGTGTTTACAGACCTGCTTTCGACTGCCTGATGAATTCCTTCAAAGGAAATGAATTTTGTGAAGTATGTAATGAGGCAATTATTAAAATGATATTGTTTTATTCGAAGTAGTGAATAGTAATTTTATTAAATCCGCTTCTTTGGTGCTCAGGCTTTTCTGGATGTTTCCTTTGATTAACTGTAGGCAGATACTGAAATTTGTTATTGTAAATTATTCTTTTGCTAAATTTCTAACATGTTGAATCAGGTATTCACTTATGTATAAATCAGAATTTTCTAAAATATCAAGATATGGTGATATATTTTTTATTATACCCTCCTTTTTAGCAATAAGTAAAACACCAAGAGAACCAATTATATTAATTTGATTAAGCCTGGCTACTTTTCTTGCACGT
>JAOZUV010000432.1 GCA_029938505.1 Bacteroidales bacterium
AAGAGCGTATTAACCACATAATTTTTACATGAATTGTTTTCTATTAATTCAATATTATAGGAAACACCCTCCATGATAATTGAGTAAACGCCCTTTTCAACCATGATGATATCAGCATCGTATTTTTTGCCATCAAGGGCAATTTTTACTTTACCTCCATCTCTGTTTAGCAACTCGATGGTTGAAATTTTGTCATTTATTTTTATTTCGTACGACATATTATTTACTTCTTTACAGTCTTAACACATTCTTTTTTCGCCCAAAATCTTTCCAATTATTTCCCAATTCGTGGGTTGGTTTTTGAGGTTGTAATTTTTCTACCTTATCGATATAATCAATAAAAGCAGCAATAACAGCAACATCTTCGAAATGACCGATACTCTTTCTTTTCTCCATCAAGAAATCATAATTATTTTCAATAAAATGAGTATTATAATTTCCATCAATAAAATCTTGGCAATCTAAAATGCGAGCCAAAAACTTTATAGATGTTTTAATTCCTGTGATTTTATAATTATATAAAGCCCTTTTCAAGCGATCAATTGCTTCTTCGCGAGTATTACCCCATACAATTAATTTTGAAATGAGTGGATCGTAATACATTGGAATTTTATAGCCCTCATAAACATAACCATCATGACGAACACCCAATCCCAGAGGCTCTGTAATGTGTTTTATTTCACCAGGACTTGGCATGAAATTATTGTCTGGATCCTCAGCATAAATACGACATTCAATCGCATGACCATGTTGAAAAAGTTCTTCTTGTTTCAAGGATAATTTTTCACCAGAAGCAATGAGTATTTGCTGCTTAACCAAGTCCACTCCCACTACCCTCTCAGTAATTGGATGTTCCACTTGGAGGCGAGTATTCATCTCCAGAAAATAATAATTCAAATTATCATCCACAATAAACTCTATGGTTCCAGCACCTTCATAATTAACAGCCTGAGCTGCTGCTACGGCATGTTTTCCCATTTCTTCTCTAACTTCTGAAGTCATTATTGGGGAAGGTGTTTCTTCAACAACTTTTTGATGACGACGTTGTACCGAACATTCGCGTTCAAATAAATGGATTCCATTTCCATACCGATCTGCTAAAATTTGGAATTCGATATGATGGGGAGATTCAATGTATTTTTCGACATAAATGGCATCATCATTAAAGGCAGCCATTGATTCAGATTTTGCAGCATTGATTGAGCTTTCAATATCTTTTTCCTCTTTCACTAAACGCATTCCTTTACCACCACCACCAGCAGAAGCTTTTACCATCACTGGCAAGCCAATTTTGGCTATTACTTTTTTGGCTTCAGCCATATCTTTCAAAGCTTTAGTCGTTCCAGGAACCACAGGCACTTTCGCTTTAAGCATAGTTTGACGAGCGGTGATTTTATCGCCCATCGTATTAATTGCAAAAGCTGAAGGGCCAATAAAAATCAGGCCTTCTTTTTTACAGCGATTCGAAAACTCAGCATTTTCAGACAAAAACCCATAACCTGGATGAATGGCATCTGCATTAGATATTTTGGCAGCTTCGATGATTTTATCGATAACCAAATAACTTTCGTTAGAAGGGGATGGTCCAATAAAATAAGCTTCATCCGCATATCGCACATGCATAGATGTTCGATCGACCTCCGAATAAACAGCCACTGATTTAATTCCCATCTCACGGCAAGAGCGCATAACCCTCACTGCTATCTCTCCTCTATTTGCTATAAGAACTTTTTTAATCATAAATAAACTCTATTATACGCGTTCCAAAATTCGAATATTTATCCTTAAAAGGACATCAATTTTTAAGGCATAAATATAGTAGTTTTTTACATTGGACTTTTTGTTAATGATTTAACGATGGTGAAATCAAGAGTCATTTACGATAGATAAGACTCTCTTATCAATTTTTAATACTATGATATTCACTCATTTTTAGTCAAACTTGAATTTTAAAACTGGAATAAAACTAGATGAAATATTTATATTTCTAGATGTGTCTTTCTGCCTATTTTATGTTAAAAACATTCATTTTTTTAAGACTTCCCATATTAACCCTATTCTTGGGCGGTTAAATGTGGATAATATTTATGAAAGACCATAAAACAAAAAAGCCGAGCTAATCAGTTCGGCTTTTTTGATATTGTTTAATAAAAGATTCGCTTCTCGCCCATGTTATACATTATTAATGGAGCCGACTTCAAGTTTATTCCAAATGAGAATTGTTCTTGATGTTACTAACAGATCTAAATTTCGTTCTATAGTTTAGTGCATTAGATAATATCTTATCAGGGAAGTTCAAAGATTGTATCAATTCAATTACATTTGTCTTGTTTTGCACTCCTTTATGAATTTTGTAGTCAAAAATAATCTTGTTATTTATAAGCAAATTATCAAAGAAAAACATCTCATAAGTACTTTTGACAAAATGTAAAATATCCAAATCGTGAGTAGTTGCAACTACAAAACAATTCTCTCGATTTAAATAATTTAGTACGGATGAAGCCAAGGTAATTCTGTCTTTGGAATTTGTGCCCCTATAAACTTCATCAAATAAAACTAAAGACATTTCATTTGAAGCATCTACAGTTTCAATTATATGTTTAGTTCCTAATAATTCATCCATAAAAAAACTAATCCCTTTTTCTAAATTATCTTCATTTTGTATGGATGAATAAACTTTCAAAGAAGGTA
>JAOZUV010000433.1 GCA_029938505.1 Bacteroidales bacterium
TAATCACAGAACCTGGTTAAGAGTTGGCTACTTTTTTTCAAAGATTTTTTACTCTGCCATATTGGCTATACCAATGGCACTATTACTAGGATTAAGTTTTTCGATGATTTACATTCCGGTTGATTCTATGTTCGGACATATCAATTTCTTCAATCTCTTCCAAACCGATTCCTATATCGAAGTAATTTTTATATATTTCATTGCAATTGTAATTTGGGTGGGAATTATTCACCTCATTAATATGTCTGTTGTACTCTCTTCAAAAATGGCAAAAAATTTTCTATGTCGTTAATTTTATTTAGAAACGATTAAAATTAATGTTATAATTTTTTTCTTATCTTGCGCCTCAATACTAACTAATAACCAGATTATGAAAAAAATTACATTACTGATTTCCTGCTTGTTACTAACCTCAACTATGGTTTTTTCGGGCGGAATTGTAACAAATTACAACCAAAGTGCAGCTTATATTAGAATGTTTGCAAGAGATGCTACAACAGATATTGATGCAGTATTTTTCAATCCAGCTGGATTAACCAAGCTTCAGGATGGATGGCATTTTTCTTTTTCTTACCAAAATCTTGATCAGAACAGAAATGTCACAAGTACATTTCCATACCTTAATAATGGCAATTTTGAGGGTGAAGCAAAAATTCCAATCTTTCCTTCTTTTTATACCGCTTATAAAACTGGAAAATTTGCATTTTCTTTTGGATTTAATCCAGTAGGAGGTGGTGGTACAGCTACTTTCAATAATGGATTACCTACGATGGAAAATCCTATTTCTACTTTGGTTCCTAAATTAACAAGCCTAGGAGTTACAGGCTATTCTATGAATTCAATGTTCAAAGGAAAATCCGTCATATTAGGTTTTCAAGCTGGTGTGAGTTATGAAATAAATGAAAATATATCTGTATTTGGAGGCATGCGTTATGTGAAGGCAGAAACCTCCTATGAAGGATATATTAAAGATATTACGGTTACCACTGGTGCTGGTGATGTAAGAGCTGATGTTTTCTTAACAGGAGCTGCTGCACAAGCTACAGCAGGTGCTGCTGCATCGACTGGTGCTGCTACTAGTATGGCACCTTTAGTAGCTAATTTTGGTACACTAACATTTGCACAAGTTGCAGGAGCAGGGTATTTAGATCCAACTACTAGAGCACAACTTGAAGGTGGCCTATTAGCCAATGGATTTACACAAGCTCAAATTGATGCCATGAATATGACTCAAGCACAAGCGAGTTATACAGGTGCTGCTGCATATTTAACTGAAACAGCTGCACAATTAGGTGGTACAGCTATTTTAATGGCCGATCAAGAAGCAGATGTTAAACAAACTGGATCAGGAGTCACTAAAATCATTGGAGCGAACTTAAGCTTTATGGATGGTGATTTGAATATTGGTCTAAAATATGAATTCAAAACTAAAATTGACTTAACAAATGAAACTGCAGTTGGCAAAGGTTTTGCTATTGGATTAAATCCAACAACAGGTGCTAAAATTGAGATGTTTCCTGATGGAGCAATTACAAATGCCGACATTCCTGCTTTATTATCTGTAGGCCTTGAGTATAAGTTATCTGATCCATTAACAGTTGCAGTTGGTTACCATAGCTATTTTGATAGTAAAGCTGGTTGGGCTGTTACAGAAGGTGGCGAATCAAAAATTGATAGAAACTCAACTGAGTTTGCTTTAGGTTTTGAATATGAGATCTCAGATAAGTTTCTCTTAAGCTGTGGATATTTGAATACAAGTACAGGCGCGAATGCTCTTTATCAAACTGATATTAAACATGTTTTATCTAGTAATTCAGGAGCATTTGGTGGAGCTTATAAACTTAATGAAAGTGTAACTTTCAATTTTGGAATAGCTTATACAAAGTATAAAGATTCTTCGGTAAACAAAGTTTATAATCTAAGCGGAACTAATGTTCCATCTATCGAAACTTATAGTAAAGACAATCTTGCTATTGCCATAGGAATTGATTATTCGATCTTCAAATAAAACAATACTATTATTTAAAAAAACCGTAAAGATATCTTTACGGTTTTTTTTATGGTCGTTTTAAATGTTTAATTAATTTTGAATTGATTCCGAACTGAGTTTTTAATAAAAATACCATACAATGAAAAAAAACATTCTGTTAATTCTAATATTATCTCTCCAAATACTTGGGAAAACACAGGAAATAAAAAATCCAAATTTTGCATTTGCCAGCCATCCAATGTATATCGAAGATGTTAACTTCAGTTCCAATCATTTGATTATCAAAATTACTATTGAAAATAAAATTGTTGGAGGTAATTTTTGTGTTGATAAAAATACTTACATTCAGAATGTATTAACAAATACCAAGCTTATGCTTTTGGATAGTGAAAACATTGCTGTTTGTCCGGAGACCTATAATTTTAGCCAGATCGGCGAGAAGCTTACATTTCAACTTAACTTCCCTAAACCGTCTGCAGATATAAAATACATGAATGTTATTGAAGGTTGTAATGATCATTGCTTTTCAATATATGGAGTTATACTTGATCCAGAGATGAATACATCAATCAATAATGCATTTGATTTATTTGATAAAAGAGAGTATGAATCAAGCAAAAATACTCTGCTAAGAATCATTCAGGAAAACCCTGATTATCCATTTGGCTTCCTATACCTGAACCTTATTCAGGTTTTAGT
>JAOZUV010000434.1 GCA_029938505.1 Bacteroidales bacterium
GCGAATCATCTGAAAGGAAATTTAAAATATAAATTTCGAAAAGGGAGGGTGTATCAGGAAATTTCGCTTCTGGCTAAAACGGAAGCAGCTGATTTAATTATTGTTGGAACGCATGGTGTCAGTGGTTATGAAGAATATTGGATAGGAAGTAATGCCTATCGAATAGTCATTCATGCTCCTTGTCCGGTGATTACGATGCGTCAACAATTTCCAGTCAGAGGTGCGATTAATAAAATTGTCATTCCGATTGATGGGACTGACGAAACCCTTCTAAAGCTTGATTTCATTAATAATTTGGCACAAATATTCAAAGCCGAAGTTCATGTTGTTTCCATTTTTCCAACGATGATTGAGGCTTTAAAACGAAAAGTTGAAATCAATGAAAAGAAAGCAATTGCATTTCTCAAAGAAAATAAAATTAACTTTGTAGATCAAATGGTGAAATCTGATAATCTCACCAAAACAATTGTTGAATACGCAACTAAAATTGATGCGGATTTGATTGGGATTATGACTGAACAAGGAAGTAAAAAAACAAGTGTTTTCTTGGGACCAAATGCCCAACAGTTAATCAGTAATTCAATAATTCCGGTTTTGAATATCAGACCCCAAAACTGAGTTATTATGATGAGGATTTGTTTATTTATGTTATTCCTATTTGCTTGCGCAGGACAATTAAAAATTAGTGCGCAAGAATTTCAAGAAGTTGATACACTGAAAATGATTAATCAAGATCCAAGAGTGGATAGTTTGATTTCGATGCACCGCAAAGCATTGGAAAAAAATCTGGCTCATGAAGAGCATGACGGGATAATTGGTTATCGAATCCAAATATTTTTTGATTCAGGGAATAATTCAAAAGACAGAGCAATTTGGGTGAAGAATCAGTTTGATGGCCGTTATCCTCAAGTACCATCCTATATTATTTTTGGCGAACCCTATTATCGAATTAGAGTAGGCGATTTTAGAACTAAATTAGAAGCTGATGCTTTTAGGAAAAGGATTTTACGCCGTTATTCAAATGCTTTTGTAATTGAGGATAAAATTAAATTCCCTAAATTATTAAATAATTAAATTTGATTTATGAATGATATTCTGGTTGGAATAGATTTCTCAAAATGTTCGATAAATGCATTGGAACATGCCTTGAATCTTGCTCACAAAGCAGATAAGAATATTATTATGGTTTGGGTTAATCGACGCGAATCGCAAAAAGAACTATATAATCCTGGTTCAAGCAATATTGTTGAAGATGTTACCAAACGATTCGAAGATTTAATCGCTAAATATAAGCCTGACTTTAAACCCCAACTAAAATTTGAAATCAGAGAAGGGAAGATTTATAAAGAGATTGTAAAAGCTGCTGATGAGTGGGATGTTTCTCTCATCGTTATTGGTACGCATGGAAGTTCAGGATTTGAAGAGTTTTGGATTGGTAGCAATGCCAATAAAACGATTTCATCTACCCATATACCTGTTGTTACTATTCGTCGTAAAACTGATCTTGGTCGTGAATTAAAACGAATTGTTCTGCCTATTGATAGTACATCTGAGACCCGTCAGAAAATTATTTATACCGCATTATTAGCTTCTTATTTTGATGCTGAAGTGCATGTATTAGCTTTATATACTGTGAACTCAAAAAGAGTGCAAGAGCGAGTTGATAAATATGCTAAGCAAATGCTTGAGTATTTAGAAGAGGAGGGTATAAAAACAGTTTACGTTACTCAGCGAGCCGATAATATCACCAATTCGACCATTGAATATGCTAAAAAAATTGATGCAAATTTAATTGCCATAATGACTGAGCAGGAACATTCAGCCTCAAATATTTTAGTGGGTCCTTATGCTTCGCAAATGGTGAATAATTCTCCCATCCCGGTATTAAGCATACACCCCAAAAGTGTGTTGAGCGGATTCTAAGTTAGTTGGGATAGATATTTAATGTTTTTATCAAATTTAATATATCGTCATTCTGAACTTGATTGGCTATGCCGAGCTTCGTTGCACTTCGGTTCAGAATCTAAGAAATTTGTATTTTGAGATGCTGAAATAAATTCAGCATGACGTTAAAATGGAGATAAAAAAAGGCCATATTAAAAAAATATGACCTTCAATTATTAGTTTTGATTTTTTTAATTCCTATCAATGGCATTTAAATCTTCGAAAGCAATTTTAAGGCGATCAACGATTGAGTTTTCTCCTTCTCTTAACCATTTACGTGGGTCATAATATTTTTTGTTCGGGATATCATCCCCATCCGGATTCCCAATTTGTCCTTGAAGATAGCCACTAAATTTTTCATTATATCCTCTAACTCCATCCCAGAATGCCCATTGAGTATCTGTATCAATATTCATTTTTACTACTCCGTACGAAATGGCTTCGCGGATTTTTTCTTTAGCTGAACCCGAACCTCCATGGAAAACAAAGCTTACAGGATTTTCTTCGGTATTAAATTTTTCTTGAATAAATATCTGTGAATTATTCAAAATGATGGGCTCTAAACGAACATTGCCCGGTTTATACACACCATGTACATTTCCAAAAGCAGCAGCGATTGTAAAATTATTACTCACACTACTTAGTTGTTCATAGGCATAAGCCACTTCTTCGGGTTGTGTATATAATTTTGAGCTGTCGACATTGGTGTTGTCAACGCCATCTTCTTCACC
>JAOZUV010000435.1 GCA_029938505.1 Bacteroidales bacterium
AATCAGATCAACAAAAAAGGTGGTGTTTCATTTATCGAAATTGTTTCGAACTGTAACTCAGGATGGAAAATGACTCCCGTAAAATCCAATGTCTGGATGGCCGACAATATGTTCCCATTCTATCCATTGGGAGATATTAAGATTGACGGAGAAATGGTAAATAAATAAAGATTAATCGCAGATCAACAGATCGATTAAAATATAAAATTATGACTGAAGAAATTATCATAGCCGGTTTTGGTGGACAAGGTGTGTTGTCGATGGGAAAAATCCTTTCATATTCAGGTATTATGCAAGATCAGGAAGTAAGTTGGATGCCTTCTTACGGACCAGAAATGCGTGGTGGAACAGCCAATGTTACGGTAATAATTAGCGACGAGCGTGTGAGCTCTCCGGTGCTTACCGAATTTGACACTGCCATCATTTTGAACCAGCAATCCATGGATAAATTTGAAGAAACGGTGAAACCCGGTGGTTATTTACTTTACGATCCAAACGGTATTGGCCGTCATCCCGAACGTAAAGATATTAACATCTTTAAAATTGAAGGCGCTAAATTAGCGGCTGAAATGGGAAACACAAAAATCTTTAATATGGTGGTATTGGGTGCTTATTTAAAAATGCGCCCCATCGTTAAATTAGAGAACGTAATTCTTGGATTAAAAAAATCATTGCCCGAACGTTATCACTCCATGATTCCGCTAAACGAATCAGCGATAAAAGAAGGCATGAATAATATCGAACAAATTAATGCAATTTAAATAATTGCATTTCGTATAAATGAAAGGCTATTCAGAAATGAATGGCCTTTTTTAATTTAAAAAGGAGACAGTAAACTTTAATCTTAGATAGATTTAGCTAATAGCATAGGGCTTGCCTTAAGGTGTATAATTTAGATTTTGCTGTACTAATTTACTGAATTCAAGTTATTTCTTTGCAGCAACTACCGACATCTCAACAAGTAGATCATGACGAGCAATACGAGCCTCTACACATGCTCTAGCTGGCTTATGACCTTCTTCAACCCAGGCATCCCAAACTTCGTTCATCGCAGAAAAATCCTTCATATCGCGCACATAAATCGTGACCGAAAGGATGTGTTTTTTGTCAGAACCCGCTTTTTCAAGCAATTCCTCTACCTTTGCAAGTGTTGTAACAGTTTGTTCCTTAATATCTTTAGTAGCATCTTTTGCAGTTTGTCCACATAGATAAATGGTGCCATTGTGCTCAACAATTCTGCTCATGCGTGGGGTAGTATCTATTCTTGTAATCAACATTTATGTATATTTTTAATGAATTGCCAAAATTAATAAATATTAAATAAGACTGTTAGCTTGCGAAGAGATTTTGTAATAATTGCTCATACGTTTTAAGAATTCAAAATATCGTTTGTAAAAACATAGGAAATCCCTACATTTGGTTCTAAATTTAAAGCGATGAAACACCAAAATATAATTGAGCTTCTGATTCAAAATAATCAACAATTTATGGATCGGACTGGCAAAGATTTTTTTGCCGACTATCAAGAAGGTCAAGCCCCATTAATTACCTTGGTTTGTTGTTCTGATTCTCGTGTTCAATCAGAAGCATTACTGGATTCCTCTTTTAATAAGATTTTTACTATTCGTAATATTGGAAATCAAATTTATTCCAATGAAGGCTCGGTAGATTATGGAATCCTGCACCTCAAAACTCCTATTCTCTTAATATTGGGTCATACTGACTGTGGAGCTATAAAAGCATTCAGAGCAGGTTATGCAAAGGAGCCCGATTCTATCAAAGCTGAATTAGATCATTTAATTCCTGTTATTGATACTGAGGATAATTTGAATAGCTGTATTTACCACAATATAGATTATCAAGTTGAAATTGCCTTAGAAAAATATGGAGAACAAGTACAAAATAATGAACTACTTATTGTGGGTGCAATGTACGATTTCAAAAATGAGTTTGAGCAAAGTTTTGGAAAATTGATCATTCATAGTTTGAATGGAGAAAGGAATGATTTAATATAGGCTTTGGCAATTTTTAAAGTCATTTCGAATCCACCGAAGGTGATGAGAAATCTCATTTTTGAATAATCATTTGGGAGGAGATTTCTCAGTCGTTCCACTCCTTCGAAATGACAATCAAGTTATATTGAAGAGCAAATTATAAATTTTAATTTAGCATCTAAATTGATTAGTTTAAGATCCTGAAACCCCGCATAACCAGTCTTTCGGGCAGGAAATTCAGGATGACGTTATTAGCAAATCTATATCACTCTGAATCTTTATTACAACTACATTCCTCTCTCTTATACGACCAATACATAACATAAATAGCCATTAAAACAAAAACTATTGATAAGCCGAAAGTGGCCGTATATCCAAATATTTCATAAAAAAAAAATTCCAAACAATGGAGCTATTAAGGCTCTACTACCAACTAATGAAAGATGTAAGGATTGGTAAGTCCCAGCTTCGTCGGGTTTACAGAAATACGATGAGCCGATATTCCAAAGTAAAACCATAGTAGCTGCAAAAACTCCATGAAACAACACATAAGCTATTAAGGTATAATAAAAGCGAATGTTCATAAAATCAAAATAATAGGGCACATAGGAAGTCAAGGCCAAAAAGAAAATATACATTCCCAATGACGAATATGTTATGATTCCAAATTTACGGGGATC
>JAOZUV010000436.1 GCA_029938505.1 Bacteroidales bacterium
CAAAAGTAACGATCGCTTTTATACCTGAAGAGTTTAAAAATTCAAGACCTGTAAGTTCAGGCATTTGGATATCTAGAAAAATAAGATCTATTTGTTCTTTTTTTAAAATTTCTATGGCATCTAAGGCATTGCTGCATTTTGCAATGATTTTTACTTCAGTAATTTTTTCTAGATGCGACTCAACAACCCTGATAGCTAAAGGTTCATCATCTACAATTATACATCTTGTTTTCATCTGTGAATGATTTATTTTTTTTCGAACTCAATCGATTCTTATCTCCAATTCAACATTAAAACTAGTTGTTTTTTTCTCAATATGAAGCCTATGCTTATTTGGATATAGTATATCTAAACGTCGTTTTACATTTTTCAATCCAATGCCTTCTGTATATTCTTTTTGTATAGGAAATTTCTCATTAGATTTCCCATTTTTAACTTTGAAATTAAGGATCTCATTTTTGCATGATAAGTTAATTTCCACCCGATGAGCGGATGTTTTTTGGCTTAAACCATGTTTAAAACTGTTTTCTACAAATGGTAATAAGATCAGGGGTGCGATCGATTTTCCGGCCGTATCTCCAGTAACTGTAAAATCTATGTGAGCATCTTTACCATAACGGATATTTTCGAGCTTTATATAGTTTTGGAGCATATGAACCTCCTTCAAAAGAGGAACTCTGGAAACATTGGCTTCATATAACATATAATCGAGAAGACCGGATAGCTTAATGACAACCTCGGGTGCTTGATCGGATTTGTCGAGCGTAAGGGCATACAGATTATTTAGGGTGTTGAATAGGAAATGAGGATGAATCTGTGATTTTAAAAATTTCAGTTCAGCTTCAAGTTTTTTCTTTTCTAAGTCCTCATTTATCTTTTGGATAATAAATGCTTCTTTAACAAATTTGATTCCTGC
The DNA here is from genome assembly GCA_029938505.1 of Bacteroidales bacterium. Next base: position 917 of record JAOZUV010000436.1, read on the forward strand.
AAAAATTCCTACTATAGGATAAATATTTGTGATTGTATAGAAATAATCCAGATTATACCACTGTCCTGTAGGAGTAAAATCAAGAAAGAAATAAGGATAGAGAATAAAGTACAGTTGCATTTTTTGGAGTAAAACAAAAAGCAAACTTGAAATAATAAGTAATAAAATAAATTCCCAATATCTTTTATTTAGTAAAAATATTGAAACGAGGATATATACCGTAAAATATGTGGCCAATGCATCGAGAGGTGTAGTTATAATGAAATATAAAATAATCTCAAAAATTTGTTTTCCAGGGTAAAACGATTTAAACGTAAAAGCCAGAAACACAGTGTAAATCACCCAAAAAGACAAATGGTAAATTAGTCGATATTTTGGGTAGCTCTCTAATTGATTTTGAATTTTTATTATATAATTCATTGTCGAAATAAAAGCTAATCTAGTTTGTTTTCTTATCATAGCATAAAAATATAGACAATCAGCAGCTTAGTGTACTTAAATGTAAAGTTAAAGTATTTGGATGAAATTAATGTCTGATGTCATGTTAAAAATCTGAAGAATTAAGTTAAGGGTCGATTTAATTTTTATCATCTATTACTAATGGGTATGTTTATACCAATTTCTTTATGCAGTTTTTATTTTGATAAAACTTTAAAATAATTAAAAATTAAGATATGAAAAAACGAACAAAAATATTATTAGCACTCATTATACCTGCAATTGCTCTTCTTGTAGTTTCTTTTACTGTTATTCCAATATTGAAAAAAGTATCGTCTGTTAACTATCCTAGCACTAAACTTTCAGGTAATACTCCTGAAGTTTTTGCTCCAGGCATTGTTTCTACTGTATATGCCGATTTTGGAATTACTTTTTCTCCTGATGTGTCAGAGATTTATTTTACACGAAGGGGAGCAGGATCAAATCCACGCATGGGAAAAATTATGGTAATGAAAGAAGTTGATGGAGTTTGGACTGATCCACAAATTGCATTATTCTCCGGAATATATAATGATATGGAACCCCTTATTACACCCGATGGTAAAAAACTAATTTTTGGTTCAAATAGGCCTGTACAAAAAGGAGGAAAACCCACAGCTTTTCTTCAATGGTATGTCGAAAAAACTGATGATGGATGGTCAGAACCAAAGCTATTGGGGAGTCCGTTTATTGATAGGTTTGTGATGTACCCAACAGTAGCAACTAATGGGAACTTATATTTTACAGCACAGGATGGTATTTATAAATCATCTTTTGAAAATGGTACTTATCAGGAACCTGTGAAATTAGGTGATGAAATTAATTCACTGAAACGAGCTGCACATTCGTATATCGCTCCAGATGAAAGTTATATGATTTTCGATGCTCAAGAAAGAGGAAACATGAAATCTGATTTATATATTTCGTATCACAAAAAAGATGGGAGTTGGACAGAAGCCATAAAATTAGGTGATGAAATTAATGCTTCTGAAACACAGGCAATAGCAATGATCTCACCAGATAATAAGTTTTTATTTTTTGTTCGAAATGGTGAAATATATTGGGTGAAAGCGGACTCTATTCCAGAACTAGATTCTGAATATATTAGTGCTCAATGATAATAATTGTACAAAATGGGCAATAATAAAAAGAAGTTAAAAAAGCTATTTGTTTTCTTAATGCTTATTGCATTTATCGTTTTGTTTGTTGAATTAGCTGAGCAAAACAATAGTTACATTAAGTCATTATTGTATGATGAGATTGAATGTGACCTTAGC
>JAOZUV010000049.1 GCA_029938505.1 Bacteroidales bacterium
CGAATCTGATGAAGGAACAAAAAATAAATTTGAAGGTGAGCTTTTAGGTGAGTTTTTAAAACGTTTTGGTCGAAATATGAAGTATACATATCATAAAGTACTAAACTTAAATAGCGGTCGTAAATTAGTGGAATCTCTTCCCAATTTAATGAAATATAAATTTAATGCTATTGTTTATAATTTTGTGGATATGCTTTCGCATGCTCGTACCGATATGGAAATTATTCGTGAATTAGCAGACGATGATTCGGCTTATCGTTCGTTGATGGTTTCCTGGTTTGAACATTCTTCACTTTACGAGTTGATCAAATATTTGAGTGAACATAAGGTTGATTTGTTAATTACAACAGATCATGGTTCTGTTCAAGTTGATAATCCTGTAAAAATTTTAGGTGATAGAGATACTAATTCGAATTTGAGATACAAATTTGGTCGTAATTTAAATTATGATTCAAAAGAGGTATTTGCCGTGAAAAATCCTGAAGATGGATTTCTTCCGCGAGCAAACGTGAGCACATCTTTTGCCTATGCTCGCCGGAACGATTATTTCGTATATCCTAATAATTATAATTATCATGTAAATTTTTATAAGAATACTTTTCAGCATGGAGGCATTTCTATGGAAGAGTTATTAATCCCTTTTATCTCCTTAAAAGCAAAATAAACGATGGGACATAAAATTGTTTGTAAATCCCTTAATGAATTACCTGAAGCTGCTGAGGCATTGTTAAAAATACATTCAGATAAAAAATTGTTTGCATTTAATGGAAGTATGGGTGCAGGGAAAACTACTTTTATTAAAGAAGTTTGTTTGGTTTTAGGAGTGGAGGACATGGTAAATAGTCCGACTTTTTCTATCGTAAATGAATATTTCACAACTGAAGGTGATTCGATTTATCATTTTGATTTTTATCGAATCAAAATAAAGGAAGAAATTATGGATATTGGTTACGAAGAATATATGTTTAGTGGCCACTATTGCTTAATGGAATGGCCCGAAAAAATTGAGGAACTTTTGCCCGAAAATATCGTATACGTGACCATAGACGAAAATTTGGAGGATGGCTCCCGTACAATACAATTTTAATTTATTGCTTTATGTCTGAACAAAACGGTTTTATCAAATTTTCTTCATCTGAGGAACTGCTACCTCAGGAAGAAATGCTGGAAGTGAAAAACAAAAACAGCTCACTTACTATAGGAATCCCCAGGGAATCAAATAAACTTGAAAACAGACTTTGTTTAGTGCCAAGTGCAGTAAATCTTTTGGTTCAAAACGGGCACAGAATTCTTATTCAAAGCAAAGCTGGGAAAGCATCTCAATTTGAAGATATTGAATATAGCGAGGCAGGAGCTGAAATTGTTCAGCATGCTGAGGAAATTTTTAAGGCTGATATAATTTTAAAGGTAGATCCGTTATCGGATGAAGAATTAAAAATGCTTAAAACCAAGCAAGTTGTTCTTTCTTCTCTTTGTATTCATAGTCAAAATGTAAACTATTTTAAAAAACTGATGCTACAGAAAGCCACCTCTGTTGCTTTCGAAAAAATTCAGGATAAATCAGACGCATTTCCCGTACTTCGTTCGATGAGTAAAATTGTTGGAAATACAGCCATAATGATAGCTTCTGAATATTTAAGTAGCCCAGAGTATGGGAAAGCAAAAATGTTGGGAGGTTTTCCTGGTATTAAACCAACCAATGTTGTAATCATTGGAGCAGGAACGGTTGCTGAAAATGCAGCTCGGGCAGCCCTTGGAATGGGAGCAATTGTTAAGATTTTTGATAATTCAATTTATAAGCTCGAACGATTACAGAACACATTAAATAATCGCATATTTACGTCTATAATCCAACCAAAATTTTTAATGAAAGAGTTAAAGAGTGCTGATGTAGTTATTGGTGCTGTTCACTCTGCAACGGGAATCACACCTTGTATTGTAACCGAAGATATGGTTGAGAAAATGAAACCAGGATCGGTAATCATTGATGTTAGCATCGATCAAGGTGGTTGTTTTGAAACCTCCCGAATTACAGATCATAAAAATCCTGTATTTAAAATTTTTGATGTAACTCATTATTGTGTGCCTAATATGGCCTCAAAAGTTCCAAATACAGCTTCCTATGCATTTAGCAATTTCTTCACACCTATTTTACTTAAAATTGGTGTTGCTGGTGGGTTTGAGTCATTCCTTAAACAGGACAAAGGTTTCCGCCAAGGGGTTTATATATTGAATGGTACTCTTACCGATAAAGTAGTTGGAGAATTACATAACCTTCCTTACAAAGAAATCTCTCTTTTAATGGCTGCAATTGGATAAATTATTTGCCGTAAAAAGTCTTATATTTTTAGTATTTTTACTCTCTAATTCTTTAATAATCTATCATTGAAAACTGATATTCATCCTATTTATTTTGAAGATTCGTCTTTTCAGCAGCTAGCTGTTTTTTTAAAGGCCTATAAAGATTTTCGTATTATAGTTTTAATTGATGAAAATACAAAAGAACATTGTTTCCCTCAAGTTTTGTCTTTGATAGAAGAATACGAACCTGAAGTTATTGAAATTCAAAGTGGAGAGTTGTATAAAAATTTGCAAACTTGTCAGTTTATATGGAATCGCTTATTGAAAATTCAAGCAAGCCAGAAATCTCTATTGATTAATTTAGGCGGAGGTGTAATCAGTGATATGGGTGGTTTTGTGGCATCGGTGTATAAAAGAGGAATTCCATTTATTCACATCCCAACAACTTTATTGGCTTCTGTTGATGCAGCTGTAGGAGGGAAAACAGGAATCGATTATAGAGCTTATAAAAACCAATTGGGTATTTTTGTTTATCCGGAAGCTATATTTATCAATCCTGAATTTTTTAAATCTTTGAGTATTCGTCAGTTAAAGGTTGGATTTGCGGAAATGCTTAAACATGCTTTAATTGCTGATGTCGATTATTGGAATGAGTTAAATAAGACTACTAATTTCACAGGAATAGATTGGCGAAAATTTATTAAGAAATCGATTCAAATAAAAAGTAAGATAGTGATTCAAGATCCTCAGGAAGATGGACTGCGGAAATTGTTGAATTTTGGTCATACTTTTGGTCATGCTTTTGAGTCGTTTTCATTGGAACATCATGAAACTCCTTTGATGCATGGTGAGGCTGTTGCATTAGGGATGATGGCTGAGACTGATCTTTCGGTTAAAATGCTTGGCTTAAAGAAAAGTGATGCAGAGAGCATTAAAAAAATCCTCTGTGAAACTTATCCCATTTATAAGTTTTTTGACGAAAATGTAGATGAATTGATTGATTTTATGATTCAGGATAAAAAAAATATAAAGCACGGAATAAATTTCTCATTAATTAAAGAAATTGGAGTAGGAGTGATTGATAAAATAATATCTGTTGCCGAAACTAAACAATGCCTCATTGATTTCATTCAAAGGAATAAATAAAATGTTGAAAAAACTTAGTATAAAGAAAAAAAGTGATTCATTTGATGGAATCTTTCATTTACCTTACTCCAAAAGTGAGAGTAATCGTGCTTTGATTATCAAAGCTTTGGATGATCAAAAGATAACCATTCATAATATGTCTGAAGCTGAGGATACGCTTCATTTAAACAAATGTTTGAGATTAATAAATACCTGTGGTGTTTCTGGTCTACCTATGATTGTAGATGTGAAAAATACAGGAACATCTATGCGTTTTTTAACGGCTTATTTGTCTATTCTTAAAGGAAAATGGTTACTCACTGGTTGTCAGCGGATGCAAGAACGCCCAATATTATTCCTGGTAAATGCCTTAAAACAATTAGGAGCCGATATTAGCTATACTGGTAAGCCTGGCTTTCCTCCACTTCTTATCAATGGGAATGAACTTCATGGTGGAACAGTGAGTATTGATACAAGTGTGAGTAGCCAGTTTATTACTGCTTTATTATTGATAGGTTCGACTTTAACTCGTGGACTAAAACTTCAATTGAAAGGCGATTTTATTTCACGACCTTATGTAATGATGACCATTCTTATGTTACGTGAGTTTGGGGTGGATGTAAAGTATACAGATGATGAGATTATAGTACCTTCTCAGGAATTTACTAAAAACTTATTTGAAATAAGCCCCGATTGGTCTGCAGCTTCTTATGCCTATGAATTAGTCGCTTTAAGCGAATCAGGGAATTTATTTATTCCTGAAATAAAGCGTCAAAGTTTGCAAGGAGATAATATTTTACCCGATATTTATTCTGATTTAGGTGTTGCCTCTGAATTTACTTCCGAAGGATTAAAGCTTAGCAAAACAAACAAAGTTGTTAATTTTCTGGACTATGATTTTTTAAATTGTCCGGACTTAGCTCAAACAGTATTAGCTACTTGTGTAGGTTTGGGTATTGAAGGTAAATTTAAAAACCTTCAAAGTCTGAGAATTAAAGAAACAGATCGCATTGAAAAAATGGATATTGAATTTGCTGCTTTTGGATTTAGCTTAAATGAATTTGAAGGCGAATGGCTGCTAAAAAAAGTATCTGATAAAGTTGATTACAAGAAAGTGAATCGTTTATTTCAAACCTATGGCGATCATCGGATGGCTATGTCTTTAGCTCCATTAGTATTAAAAACAGGCCGATTGAAAATCGAAAATCCTGACGTAGTTATCAAATCTTTTCCAGCTTATTGGAAAGAATTAAAAAAACTGGGTTTAGATATTAAGATGAGTTAGGTACAATTCATACCTTTGCATAAAGAAATTTAGGAATATGACCATTGATATTTTTATCCCTTGCTTAATTGATCAGCTATACCCCCAGACAGCTTTTAATATGGTAAAGATTTTGGAGAAACTTGGTCATCAGGTTGAATACAATGTCAATCAAACATGTTGTGGACAAACAGCATTTAATGCTGGTTTTTGGGATGAAGCCAAAACAATGGGTGAAAAATTTATCAAAGATTTTCCTAATAATAGACCAGTTGTTGGTCCAACAGCTACTTGTGTAGGTATGGTTCGTAATTATTATTCTGAACTATTTCATAATACGGCTTTACATATCGAATGTCGTCAGCTTCAAAAAAATCTATTTGAGTTCACAGAGTTTTTGGTGAAAGAATTAAAAGTCACGGATGTGGGTGCTATTTTTGAAGCAAAGGTTACCTATCATGATTCCTGTTCTGCTTTGCGCGAAATTGGGATCAAAGAAGAGCCTCGCTTATTGCTTCGGAATGTTAAGGGACTCGAATTAGTTGAAATGAAAGATACAGAGACTTGTTGTGGTTTTGGGGGCTCTTTTTCGCTAAAACATGAAGCTATTTCAACGGCAATGGCTGAACAAAAAGTTAAAAATGCCATAGATACTGGTGCAGAATATATTGTTTCAACTGATCTCAGTTGCTTGATGCATCAGGAGGCTTATATCAAAAAGCATAAATTACCCATCAAGATTATGCATCTGATAGATGTCTTGGCCAGTGGTTGGTAATTAATTAATTTAATTAATTCTGGCAATCTGCTTGGACGTGCAATCACCACTTTGTTTTTATCTAAAAGAAATAAATTAGGGGTTACATATACCCCATAATCTATGGCTGATTGAGTATCCCAGCCTTTTAAATCGCAAGCATTAATCCATTCAAACTTGAGCTTCTCAATGTAATTTTGGTAATCAAGTTTTGAGCTATCGATTGAAATACTAAAAACTTCCAACACTTCTTTTTTATCATTATAAAGGGCTTTGAGTTCAGGCAGTAAATCATTGCAATGGGGGCACCAACTTGCATAAAAAACGACCAGTGTATATTTTTTATTGATCTCAAATAATTTAGTTTCGCCAATAATAATGTCTGGGGCTTTATTGCCGGGAGCGAGCTTCTTTAATGTCTTAATCCTATGTTTTAGCTCTTCGTTTTTGCATGATTCATCAACAATAGATTGTGAAGCAATATGAGTCATCACTTTTGTAAATCCAAACTGATCAAAACCTCCAATTAAATAATCAATCACAAATTCATATATTTTACGATTAGGGCGCATTACTGGTAGAATGATGTCCACTGCTTTTATAAATTCTTCTTCTAACAAAGCTTTATTTGAATTCTTGTCCTGATAGAGAGAAAGATAAGATAAGAGACTTGATGTTAATACATTGCTGTGCAAAATAGCGGTATCACTAAAATCTTTACCATCAAAAAAATGCTTTTTGGCATACGATTTCTGTTCAATTTGATTTTGCATTGGATCGAGAATAGGACGACGATCAATTCCAATTAATATGGAAGCAAAAGCATGGGGGTTCTCTTTTATCGTTTTGTTAATATATTGATCTAAGGAATCTTGAATGCTGGTAAATTCGATGAGTAGATTTGGAAAAAAGGTATCAGTCATTGGATAATAACTAATCACTGGTTGTAATAACTCAATCCGATATTGATCATAATTCCGTTTCTGAATATAGCTTAAATAGATTTTGTTTTCTTCTGATGCCTTGAAAATTAGTTTATTGAAGGGGTCGGATATATGCGTATTCAGTTCAACGTTCTCTCCATTCAAAATAATATCCAAATGATCTTTTTCAGTGATTTGAAGTTGGTATAAACCTTTGGGTAAATCTTGTTTTAATTCAAAACTAAATTGTCCAAATGCAGAAGTTTTGGTAGAATCTATAACTTGAATTCTATCAATGTAATAGCTATTTAAATAAATGGTTTGATTGTTAAAGCCACGAATGACTCCTTTTAATTGATGGTTCTGAGCATTAACAAAAAAAGGGAAGAAAATTAAAAATAGTATTTGGAGTTTTCGCATTATATGTGTTTTATAATTGAAACGCAAAATTCTAAAAATAATTTGATTTAATGAAATTTATGTTCCATAAGTATTGAGGTTTTATTAATTTGCTTTTTATCTTTGTTTAAAGAAGAAAATGAATTTGAAAATAGCATGGAAAAAAATTATCGTCATTTAATTGCACTGGAACTAGGTCTTAAAGTCCAACAAGTTTCCAATACTCTTGAATTATTAGCACAGGGTGCAACCATCCCTTTTATTGCTCGTTATCGAAAAGAGCGAACAGAGAGTTTGGATGAGGTGCAAATCGCCAATATCCGTGATCGAAATACTCAGCTTGTCGAATTGGATAAACGAAAAATTGCCATTTTAGATTCGATTGAAGAACAAGGAAAGCTAACAGAGGATTTAAAAAGACAAATTGAGGCAGCCGAAACCATGGCTTTACTTGAAGATTTGTATTTACCCTTTAAACCAAAACGAAAAACCCGGGCAAGTATGGCCAAAGAAAAAGGTTTGGAGCCATTGGCAGATCTTATTTTTAGTCAAAAATTTGTTGATGTAGAGGGCGAAGCGAAAAAATATTTAAATGATGAGGTAGCGGAAGTTGAAGCGGCATTAGAAGGTGCAAGAGATATTATAGCCGAAAAGATTAACGAGGATTCGCAGGCTAGAAATCAAATTCGAAAACTGTATCAACGGGAAGCAATGCTTAGCTCAGTTATTGCTAAAGGAAAAGAAATTGATGGGCAAAAATACCTGACTTATTATGAGTGGGAAGAGAATTTAATGCAAGCACCTTCTCATCGAATATTAGCCATGTTTCGTGGCGAAAATGAGGGTTTCTTGAAATTAAAAATTGATGCAGGCGAAGATAAAGCGCTACGGATATTAAATCGATTATTTATTCATAATGAAAGTGAATCAGCTAATCAGGTAGAATTTGCTGCAAAAAATTCCTACAAACGTTTGTTGGCTCCATCTATGGAAACTGAGATTCGGAGTATGATTAAAGAGCAAGCCGATGAAGAGGCCATTCGTGTATTTGCTGAAAATTTGCGTCAATTATTATTAGCCTCACCACTTGGACAAAAACGCATTTTAGCTATTGATCCTGGTTTCCGTACGGGTTGTAAAGTGGTTTGTTTGGATGAGCAAGGAACTTTACTTCATAATGAAACTATTTATCCTCATCAGCCACAGCAAGAAACTAAACAGTCCATTAATAAAATCCAGAGTTTGGTAAATGCCTATAAAATTGAAGCAATTGCCATTGGCAATGGTACCGCCGGACGAGAGACTGAACGTATGGTAAAACATATTCGTTTCGATCGAAAAGTAACGGCTGTGATGGTTAACGAAAGTGGAGCGTCGGTTTATTCTGCTTCTGCGGTTGCACGTGAAGAATTTCCAGATTATGATGTGACTGTGAGGGGATCTGTTTCTATTGGGCGCCGATTGATGGATCCTTTGGCTGAGTTGGTGAAGATCGATCCAAAATCAATAGGAGTAGGGCAATATCAGCATGATGTAAATCAAACAGCTTTGAATGATAAATTGGGTGAAGTAGTTGAGAGTTGCGTAAATTCAGTGGGTGTTGAATTGAATACGGCCAGCAAACAATTATTGTCCTATGTTTCGGGTTTGGGCTCGAGTTTGGCTCAAAACATTGTTAATTATCGTAAAGAAAATGGTCCTTTTGCTTCCCGTAAGGAATTAAAAAAAGTGGCTCGTTTTGGAGGTAAAGCTTTTGAGCAATCTGCCGGATTTTTAAGAATTAGAGATGCGAAAAACCTATTGGATTCGAGTGCTGTTCACCCTGAATCGTATGATATTGTCAAGAAAATGGCTGCTAAGGCAGGATGCTCTATTGAGGAATTGATGGAAAATAAAGATGCTGTTGATGCTTTGAATTTACAAGATTTTGTGACCGATAATGTAGGACTTCCAACCTTGAAAGATATCGTGGATGAATTATCAAAACCAGGTTTGGATCCACGTCAAAAATTTGATTTCTTTGAATTTGCTGAGGGGGTAAATGATATTAAAGATTTGCATGAAGGTATGAAGCTTCCAGGCATAGTTACTAATATTACTGCTTTTGGGGCTTTTGTTGATATTGGTGTTCATCAGGATGGATTGGTTCATATTAGTAAGCTCGCCGATCGATTTGTGAAAGATCCTAATGAAGTGGTGAAGTTGAATCAGAAAGTAGATGTTCGAATAATGAGTGTGGATGTACCTCGAAAACGTATTCAATTATCAATGATAGATTAATTGTTGTGCGGTTTTTATAAAGGGTGTCTCGACTACGCTCGACGACCTTTGATAGAGGCTGAATGTACATTGAGCGGAATCGAAATGAAATTGAAGCTTCTGCTCCGTCTTTAACATACCAGTCGTTTACAAACCGTGCAGCTTAAACAAAAATAAATTGTAATAAACAAATTATGAAAACGGCGCAAGATTGGATTCAGGAATTAGACCTTCAGCAACATCCCGAAGGTGGCTATTATAAAGAAGTTTATCGATCTGAAGAAGAGATAGTGGCTGAATTACTGCCCGGTGGTAGATCAGGTGTGCGTTCTGTAAGTACGGCTATTTATTTCTTATTAGAAGGAAATGATTTTTCCGCTTTTCATCGGATTAAATCAGATGAAATTTGGCATTTTTATGCAGGCAATTCACTTATAATTTATGCCATTGATGAGAAAGGATTGCTTAAAGAATATCCTCTTAACTCAGAAATTCCAATGCAAATCATCCCTAAAAATAATTGGTTTGA
>JAOZUV010000437.1 GCA_029938505.1 Bacteroidales bacterium
CTAGCTTATTATCTTTACAAATATCTAATTTCACAGTATTTTTGAGTGGTTATTAACAGGTTCAGGTGGGGCAATGGCATTCGCATAAGCTCAAAAAAAATCTAAAAAACTAATTTCTTCTTATGGCCCCATTAACATTGAATCTTAGCAATATTTAAAATTAAGTTATAAATATCTGGACAATCCTATACCTTTTTGAGATGGTATAATTACAGGAGTACATCATGGTTAAAACTGCAGACAAAGCATTGGTTTTATCTGGAAGAACGTTTCAAAAAAAAGATCTAATTATAATTCAAGAAACGGTTGAATTAGTTCAAGGATTAAGCTTTAGTGAAATTGCTCTTACTATTGCAGAAATTTTTTCATGGCGAAGCCCTTCAGGAAAATTGAAAGTGGAGTCTGCGAGAACAGCTATTGAAAAAATGGAAAAATTAGGGTTAATAAAATTACCTTTAAAAAAAGTTTCTAAAAAAAGAGTAGAATCAAAAATAACATGGTCTTCTGAAACTGATTATCGAGATGATATTACAGTAACAATCGAGCAGTTAGGCCCTGTTAGCATGATTCTCGCTGACGACAAAGTGTCACGTGATTTGTGGAATGAATATGTAGATCGTTATCATTATTTGAAGTATAAGCGTCCTGTTGGATCGCATCTTAGATATTTTATAACTGCAATAATTAATCAAAAAGTGGTTATTTTAGGTTGCATGCTGTTTTCAGCATCGGCCTTATCTTTGGCCAGTCGTGATAAATGGATAGAGTGGACACAAAAGGATAAAAACGAAAGGCTGTTTTTAATAATAAATAACAGTCGTTTTTTAATCTTGCCGTGGGTGAAAATAAAAAATCTGGCCACCAAATCACTGTCAATAATAGAAAAACAAATTCAAACAGACTGGCAAAAAATTTATAATTATAAACCAGTCCTTATTGAAACTTTTGTAGATTCAAGCAAATATCAGGGTACTAGCTACAAAGCTGCAAACTGGACTCTTGTTGGTGAAACTGCTGGCCGTGGTAGAAATGATAGTAATAATGAACAGAACCGATCAGTTAAATATGTTTTTTTAAAACCATTAGATCCAAACTTTCGTTTTGTTTTAAAAGGTGAAAAGGTACCTGCCAAAAAGAACAACTATATTAAAGATGATAAGTTTGCAACAGTATGGCATGAAATTGTTCATATTATTTCCGAAGTTTCTAACGATTTTGACAATATCTGGCAGCGACGTAGTAGAGTTATAAACTCAATGCTTCTTATCTTGTTAATTTTTAGATTAGTATTTTCTAAAAACAAACAAGGTTACAATACAACAATTGCTGAGTTATGGGATAACTGTAAAAACTTAAACATACCTTTGCCTCAAGATAAACCAATAGCGGCATCATCTTTTAGCACAGCGAGAAAGAAGCTTGATGAAAGTATTTTTAAAAAGTTAAATGAAAAAATAATTGATATCTATGGAGATAATAATGGCCAATATGATTGGTTAGGTCACAGAATTTTTGCTGTTGATGGACGGAAAGTTTCTGTGCCTAGAGAATTGCTTAATGAAGGATTTAAAATGCCTTCAAAAGTTGCTCATTATCCTCATGGCCTACTAAGCTGTCTTTATCAATTAAAATCTAAAATACCTTATGCATTTGACTTTACACCTGAAACAAATGAAAGAGCTTTAGCATTAGACCATTTGAAAATGCTTAAAGAAAATGATGTAATTGTTTATGATCGTGGTTATTTTTCATATCAAATGCTGTTTAGGCACAATGATTTAAAACTCCATCCAATCTTTAGGTTACCCTTAAATTCTTTTAAAGAAATACAGGCCTTCATCGATAGTGATCAGACTGACAGTGTCGTTACGATTTATCCACATGGAGATACAAAAAGAAACATTATAAAAAAATATCCATCAATAGAAATTATTCCATTAAAGTTACGACTGGTTAAATATGTAATTAATGGAACCACTTATTACTTAGGAACCACTCTTTTTGATAAACAAAAATATAGTATAGAAACTCTTTCAAATGCTTATCATACCAGATGGGGAATAGAAGAATTATATAAAGTAAGTAAAAATTTTGTAGAAGTAACTGACTTTCACAGTAAAACAGTAAGAGGAATTAAGCAAGAACTCTTTGCTCATTTCACCTTAATAACAATGAATCGAATATTTGCAAATCAAGCAACTAACAACCTGGAAAAAATCATAGGAACAGCAAATAAAGATCTAGAATCCGATACGACTTCATCATCAGTACAAGTGAATTTTAAAAATTGTCTTGCAACATTTTCAAGAAGGATGGAAGAGATTATATTATTTCCAGCGATTCAATTAAATAATGCCATTAAGGAAGTATTGCAATTGATATCATCTTCGTATCAAAAAACCAGGGAAAATCGTTCGTATCAAAGAATATCAAAAGTTGCTAGAAACAAGTGGAGGGGAGCCAAGTTAAAAACATGTTCAAGTACAATTTAGGACAAAATCGCAAAAGTGCGTCCGTTCACTAAACGAATGAGAATATTGCTTAAGCGAATGCCATTGACCCCGGGGGGCCCATCTTGAGACCTCTAACCTATAGCATTATTACACTTAATAAATTCAACGACAAAAGATATTTCTGAAAAAATAGGAACAACAGAGG
>JAOZUV010000438.1 GCA_029938505.1 Bacteroidales bacterium
AATAAATTCCAAAGCATTCTGAAATAACCTATTAAAATAGGGGTTCCAATCCAAAGGGGTATTAAGATGAATCCAATAATTAGCCCTAAAACAGCGAATGTAAAATAGAGGATGCTGATTGGAATGGATAATAATGAGTAAATAAAATTCCAATAGGTTTGTCTTTGAACAAGCAAATCAAAATAATTTGATTTGTCGAAATCCTCATTGTCCATTGAAATTAAACTCATTATCTTTTATTTTTTATCAAGTAAAATTAATCAATTTTCCAGTCTATTTCACTTTTATCAAAATTTCGTAATATTTGATTCGTTTTTGAAAAATGCTTATTTCCCATAAATCCACGACTTGCAGAAAGGGGGGAAGGATGAGCTGAACTCAGAATATAGTGTTTGCTTTGATCAATGAGTTCTTTTTTGGCGATAGCAAAGTTTCCCCAAAGTAAAAAAACGAGATGTTCTTTTTCGTCAGATAATTTTCGAATCACAGCATCTGTAAAAGTTTCCCAACCCTTTTTTTGATGTGATCCAGCTTGATTTGCACGAACTGTTAATGTTGCATTTATAAGTAATACCCCTTGTTTTGCCCATTTTTCTAGGTTTCCATGCTGAGGTATTTCATAAGCTAAATCATTTTTAATTTCTTTGAAAATATTTAATAGGGAAGGGGGTTTTTTGATTCCTTTCGGAACCGAAAAACATAGTCCGTGGGCCTGTCCTTCTCCATGATAAGGGTCTTGTCCTATGATGACAACCCTAACTTTATCAAATGGAGTGAAATTGAAAGCTGAGAAAATTTGACTTCCTGGAGGATAAACAACTTCTTTTATTTTTTCGTTAACTAAGAATCGCTTTAAAGCAGTAAAGTAGTGAGATTTGAACTCTTCCTTTAAAATTTCTTTCCAACTCGATTCAATTTGGGGGTTTAAATTTGGCATTTTATAAATCAGGTATATTAAAAATGGGTTATATTTGTGTCAGTTAAATATATAAAATAAATTAAAGCATTTTAACAAAAAATGTTTGTTAAAATTAAAGAGTATAAGAAATTTGCATGCTAGTTCTACCCAGCCAATTTAATAAATTATTTTTTACCAATATTAAAAAAATCATTGCAGCTAAACCTAAATTATTAACCTTATAAAATATAGATATGTTTAATCGATTATTGAAAACAGTATTTATTGGGATATTCCTTGTACTTATTGTTATAGCAACTTATTCTCAAGAAAATAAAGAAACTAAAATGTATTGGGAATTAGATACCATTTCCATAATTAAAACTACACCCGTAAAAGATCAGGCACGTACAGGTACATGCTGGGATTTTGCAACTACATCATTTATTGAATCTGAGATACTCAGGATGGGTAAAGGGGAATTTGATCTTTCAGAAATGTACACAGTAAGGCATACTTATCCACGAAAGGCTCAGAAATTTGTTCGATATCACGGCAAGAATAATTTTGCTCGGGGCGGACAAGCTCACGATGTCCTGAATACTTTTCGAGATTATGGATGTGTGCCTAATAAAGTTTATCCTGGTTTGAAAATTGGGCTTAAAACTCATGAGCATAGGGAGTTCGATGCTTCATTAAAAGCATATTTAGATGTTGTTGTAATGAGGAAATCTGGCAAGATTACACCTGTTTGGGAGAAAGGGCTTGAAGGAATGCTGGATGCTTACTTAGGTGATGACCCCACTTTTTTTGAGTATGAGGGCAAAAAATACACTCCAAAGTCGTTTATGGAAGAACTAGAATTTAATCCTGATGATTATATTGAGATTACTTCTTATGCTTTTTATCCTATGTGGGAAAAATGCATAGTTGAAGTTCCTGATAATTGGTCTCATGGAACATATTATAATGTACCGCTTGAAGAGTTCATGGAAATTATTTATTCTTCTTTAGAAAAGGGTTATAGTATTACATGGGATGGCGATGTTAGCGATAAATATTTTTCGCATAAAGATGGAATTGCAATTGTTCCCGAAATTGAGCATGCGGCTAAATCAAAAGAAAAACTTCAGGATTTTTTAAAACGCTATCAAAAAGAAAAACCAGTTGATCAGAAAATGAGGGATCAGGCTTTTATTGAACAATCTACTACCGATGATCATTTAATGCACCTTGTTGGCTTGGTTAAAGATCAATATGGGGCCAATTATGTTCTGACAAAAAATTCAGATGGTATTCAATACGGATTTGGTGGTTTTCTTTATATGTCAGATTCGTTTCTTAGATTAAGAACCATCGCTATATTGGTTCATAAAGATGCTGTTCCGAAAAAAATTGCAAAAAAATTGAGACTGGCAAAATAGCTACAACAACAACTATTTAATGAATTAAACTAGCTAGAATTTTATTTTATCAAATAAAATTAAGTTTAATTAAGATTGAATTTGGGGTTTATATTCGTCATATTGTGAATCAGGTATAATAAAAATGAATTATATTTGTTTCAATAAATGAATAAAGAAAATATTTAAGTTTTAAAACGAGCATGTTCGTTAAAATAAAATAAGGATGAAATTCTCACATGCTAGTTCCCTGCCGGATGTATTTTTTCAGGTGGGCATCCGTTCAAATTCACTAAAAATTACTAATTATTTTATTGGCAGTGTAGCTTAGGAGCGATACTGCCAATCTAGCTAAT
>JAOZUV010000439.1:0-290 GCA_029938505.1 Bacteroidales bacterium
TTGTTTCAATACTCCCGTTTAAACTTACATTCTTGTCTAGCAACTTCTTGTACTGATTATTATGATCATCAATTTTATTGGCTTTTTCTGAAACCTTCTCACTGAAATCATCAATAGTTTTACCTAATAACTCGTGAATACCATTAACCTGTTTACGAAGTATATCTTCAATTAGTTTATTTATCTCGCTCATTGCTTTATCGTGTGTCTCTTGCAATACGCTTCCAACCGTTTCTGACTGAGAAGATTGTTTTTTACTAGAGTTGTTTGTCATTTAACTATCCTCATTC
>JAOZUV010000439.1:300-2654 GCA_029938505.1 Bacteroidales bacterium
GAGTTGTTGCCGAGGATTTGCTAAGATTGGTTATTTCAGTAATTAGTTAGAATTAAAAAAAAAGCATTATCTATTTCCTTTTTAATAAAGTCAATTTCTTTATTAATGCCACTCTTAGCATTCTCATAGTGTTCCATTGCATTTCTAACTTTTTCCTTCTCTTCTTTTGCTTTTATGCTAAAATTGATTATTTTTGATTTAAGTGATGACTTGATTTTTATAATTTCGTTTGCCAACTCCTTAGGAGAATTGCTTATTATGTAACTTGTGTTTACTTTATTAAAATTAAGGGAAAATTCATTCTTTATTTTTGCAAAATGTTTTTCAAGCCAACTGGTTTTAATTCTGGGAGTAGTGCTAAAACTAAATGGATTATTGCGAAAAATATTTATTGGGTGGTAAGTTTCTATTGTGTTGTCATTTAACATATAATCTATTATTATTGTACCAAATTCCTCTTTAAATTTGTAACTATTTAGTTTAGTATCAATCTTTATTAGAGAAAGCTCATAATTTTCAATTGAATCATTTAGAAATCGAATAACTTCATTAAGGTGTTCTTCTCTTATACTAAAAAGATAGTCTAATTTTTCTAATTTTTCTATTGTCGGTAAATATTTTTCATAAATTATTACTTTCTGTTCAGGCTCTAGAGTATCATTTGTAAATTTATCAAACAAATCTATAATTTCGTTTTTTGTAGTATCAATTTTATTGCACACTTTTTTGTCATCAGTTTGGAGCTTATTTAGTATTATCTCCGAAATCTGTGCAAAGTTCTTTTCGCAAAAGTCTAACAATTTTTCTTGATGTTCAATTAACATTAAATCACCTCGTAATTTTTGCAATTTATCGTTTGAATCAGCAAATTGTTTTTGCTTATTTAAAATTAAATTATAATTATCATTTATCAATTTATTAAGCGACTCTACAAAATTACTTCTATACAGACGTTGTGAAATTTGCTTATGCTTTCTCAGTAAATGATAATCTGTGTTTAGAGCTACTTTTTCTTGCTTACCTGTGGCGGTTTTTCTATCAAAGCTCTCAATACCCAAGCTTACTACATGCTCCGTAGAAGCATGTACTAATGGAATTGATTTAACAAAATCAGTATAGAATATACTTTCGTCGGTAGTACCATTTTTATGTTCATTAGAGGAAAACAGTAAATTTGAGTGTAAAATTGAAGCTTCAATTAAATTTTTTCTTTTATCATCTGGTGGATTTATTTTTTTAATGGAAAAATTGGAAAGTAATAGTTGCTGGTTTTTATATATTTTGGTTCCTTCTGATAGATTTGAAGAAGGTTGAGTATGTGATTTGGTACAGATAACAATTCCGTTACTGTTTTCCTCTTTAACTGCTACAATTTCATGTCCAATCCAAACAACTTCGCCATTGCATGGAGAAAAATCTGTTTTCTGCCATCCTTTTATTTTTGGTTTAATCGATGAGAATTGAAGATCAAAAAATTCGTTGTATTTTATCGCCTTATCTGTGCCTGGGGTTTCTGGAGAGTACTCAAAAGTTTTTATGTTTTTTTCATTGGTAAAAATGTTTATTGTCTTTTTGGGGATTATTGGATTATCAAAATCCTCCCGGTTCTTATATTCGGTTAAAAGTTTAGAATAAAGTTTGTATTCTGGGTGTGTAAACCAATGCCATAAGTTTGGTGAAATTTTACTTGTCATACAAGATTCCAAGTATTTGTTTTCCTGTACATTGCACAGCTTTACTAAGGTATCCCATTTGTCATTAACATCAAAAACTATTGTTGAAGAATTACTTCTAGCATTTGATATTTCTTTATGATGCTCAATTTGCATTTTTGTTATGCAAAGCTGTAAGATCGGAGATGAATCTGCTAAATCAGAAGTGCAAAGTTTTAAACATTCCTTATTAGTTTTACTATTCTCTTGGACTTTATAAATATTATTTAATGATGATAATAATTGTGTAATATGCAGGTGGAAATTATGTAGGAAACCATTTTTATTATTTATTTCGTTTTCCGTTAACACAGCAACTAATGGGCTGTCGGGAGCCAAGTCTGCTGCCTGGCGGGCAACCACTTGTGCTTCCGGGAATCGTTGCTCGTCGATGAGCGTGTTGAACTCTTCCACCAACTTTTGCAGTTGCGTACTGTCGTCCACCATTTTTTGGCGTCGCATCTCAACTTGGTTTAGACGCTCTGCATTCGTTTCAGCGTTCATGATTTCAGGAAGATTGCGATCAATGTAAGATTGCATTTCCGCGAGATCACGGTCAATGATGGTCAACAATGGTGTTTGGTTCGTGGCTTCAAGTTTCGATTGAACGACTCGTCCACGCAGCAATGTCATTTTTTCAAG
>JAOZUV010000440.1 GCA_029938505.1 Bacteroidales bacterium
CGCTCATAAGCTTCCCAAAAAATGGCAAAAGTGCAATTGCTACAATATTATAGGCATTTCGATAAAAGGCAACACTGAAATAATTTAAATTTAATTCCTCATAAAAATAGATATACAAAATCGGAGTAGTAAACATAAATGCAAAACCATAGAGCATAAAACCTGCTTCAAAATGACGATAAGGAATATTCTGTCTTAAAACTTGAATCATATTCTGTCCAGATCGCCAAACAGATTGAAACAATGAGTTCTTAGTTTTAATCACTTCCTCAAAAGGAAAGCTAATTTTGGTCAGTAGAAAAACAGAAGCAACCCCTAAGAAAGCCATTACTGGGAATATGTAAACAAAAATGTAGGAATCAGCATCCAGCCATAAGCCATAGACAAAGGTTACAATCAACATCACTGCCTTATTTAGCGAAGTTGAAATACTATAAAGCTTACTGAAATTTTGATGACTATAATTCGATTTCAATAAATAGTTTATACTTGGATAGATGACAGGATTACCCAAAAAGTATACAAGAAAAATAAATAAGAAAATGTAATGATAGATAGAATCAGCTTGAAATGCATCAGGCGTTCTCGGAAAAAATATCAACAAAAACAATGGCAAACGTGTTATTAATGCAGTGATTTTTAAAAGATTCTTTCTGTTTTTTGTACGTTTTATAAATTCATTAAGAAATAGTAAAAACACAAAAACAGCAGCACTAAACTGAAATAATATTCCTAATTGATAATTTGACCCCTGCAAACTTTTTAAAAACACAAATTCATTTAAGGCTAAAACACCAAGAAGAATTCCTTCCATTAGCATATAAATTGTGTGAAGCCTAAAAGATTGCTTTTCGAGTGGGTTTAAATTTAGCTTTTGGAGTTTCAACATATGTAATTTTCTGGAGCTGCAAAAATAGGAATTTCTTAATTGATTTTTGCTGATTCGCATCATCTAATTTTGTTTTATTTAGAATTATTCTGCATAACGATATGTTATGTATCTTTGCTAAAAAAAAGAAATGAAAAATATACTCACAATACTTATCATAATGGCAGCAACAATTACGCTAAATGCTCAAACAAAGTCTTTGCATGACTTCACTGTAAAATCAATTGATGGAGAAAATTTTGATCTTTCACAATTTAAGGGCAAAAAAGTATTAGTTGTTAATACGGCCTCAAAATGCGGATTAACCCCGCAATACGAAGACTTAGAAAAATTGTATAAAATGTATGGTGGCGATAAGTTTGTTATCATTGGTTTTCCAGCAAATAATTTTTTAAGTCAAGAACCAGGAAGCAATGAAGAAATAAAAGAATTCTGCCAACTTAATTACGGAGTTAGTTTTCCAATGATGTCTAAAATATCGGTAAAGGGAAAAGATATGCATCCATTATATCAATGGCTTACGAGGAAATCAGAAAACCAAAAAACGAACTCAAAAATTAGTTGGAATTTCCAAAAATACATGATAAAGGAGAAAGGAAATTTGGTTGATTTTGTCTCTCCGAAAACAAAGCCAATGGATAAAAGAATCATTGATTGGATAACTGAATAGTCTGTTTTTTTTATAAATTAAATAAAATATTATTACCCGTCATCCTCAATTTAGATGCAATTCATAATTTTATTATTACTTTAGATTAAAAACAAGATCCCATGAATCTCGACGCATTTTTCAAACTAAGTTATGGACTGTACATTGTTAGTTCAGTTGATGGTAAGCATATGACTGGTCATATTTCTAATACCGTTTTTCAAGTAACAGCCAAGCCTGCAAAATTTGCTATTGCCACCAATAAAGATAATCTCACAACAGAATATATAAACAAAAGCAAAGTATTTAGCATTTCTGTTTTAGAACAAGATGTAGATTTAGAGTTTCTTGGTTCTTGGGGTTTTAAAAGTGGTCGGGATGAAAACAAATTTGCTTCTGTAAATTACAAAACTGGAAGTACTGGTGCTCCAATTATTATAGATAAAACTATTGCCTGGTTTGAATGCCAAGTTACTAACACTATTGATACAGGCTCTCATATCATGTTTATCGGCGAATTGATTGATTATGATTTATTGCAAAAAAACACCACTCCCCTTACCTATGATTATTATCGTTCTGTAATTAAAGGAATCTCTCCAAAAAACTCACCTACTTATTTGGGTGATCATGAAGAAAAATTCAAGAAAGAAGAAAAATCTTCAAGCGGCAAACAAAAACACCAATGCGTGGTCTGCGGATTTATTTACGATCCGGAAGAAGGTGACCCTGATTCAGGAATCCCTCCGGGAACTGAATTCGAAGATATACCTGAAGACTGGATGTGCCCGGTTTGTGGGCTTACAAAGCAAGATTTCAAACCAATAGACTAATATTTTTAGATATAGATTTATTGGTCTATTTTTTTCATCAATTAGTAGTTTTAATAGTTTTTTTATTGTTTAGCATTCAACATTTTTAGTAAATTTGATACCAAATTGCATCAATTTCCGTTTTATTGAACGGTCTAATTAATAATTAATCTTATGAAAAGAAAAATTTTATTGTCTATTTTAATATCATGCTTATCCATTGCAATGATTACTTCATGTAGTAAGGATGATGAAAATCCAATCGTTGTAGCAGACACTATAGCGCTATTAACAGATGTTGAT